>DATGJU010000497.1:0-6206 GCA_035295045.1 Chthonomonadaceae bacterium | reverse complement strand
CGAGCTTCTCAAGAAAACGGGCGCCGGCAACCTGTTCATGGCCTTCGGCGAGCCGGATATAGAAATCCGCAGCGTGCTGGGGAACGGCGGAACGACTCCCCCAGAATTGGCGGCCGGGGGGCGCGCCGGGTCCCGGGGCGAGATCGAGGTGGAAGTGAAGGGGCTGGACGTCTACGACCCCACCACCGGCCAGATACGGAGCGGCGCCACGGACGACCTGGCCGTCTGGTTCATCGACACGGACTACAACGGCGAGAGCTTCTTCGTCCGTCACGCCTATTTCCTGGGAGGCGATGACCCGTACGAGAAGCTGAAGCGCGCGCTGAAGGCGCAGGTCGACGAGGACGCCTGGGCCTCCCTCTACCGCACCGTCAGCCGGCCCTTCCCGCGCCCCGCCAGCGGCAAGATCGCCGTCAAGGTGATCAACCACTACGGCGACGAGGTGCTGAAGGTGTACAATGTGGGGTAGTTGGTAGCAGGTAGTGGGTGGCTGGACACCGGAGGCGATATGGTAGCGCATGGCATCGAACTTGATACAGAGGCGATTCGTGCCTTCTGCTGCAAATGGAAGATTCGGGAGCTCTGCGTATTCGGCAGCATCCTGCGCGACGACTTTCGGCCCGACAGTGACGTGGACTTCCTCGTCGATTACGCCGAGGACGCGGAGTGGGACCTGTTCGATCACTTCGATATGCAAGACGAGCTCGCGCGCATTGTAGGCCGAGACGTGGATATCGTCGACCGCGGAGTCATTGAGACCAGCAGGAACCGCTTGCGGAAGAGAGAGATTCTATCAACCGCGGAGCCCGTCGTTGCGACGCGATAGCCATCTGCTGGAAGATATCCGGCTTGCCGCCGAGGACATCGCTGCCTATACCGCCGGAATGCGACTCGCGGACTTTCTTGGGGATTCGAAGACCCAGGCGGCTGTGGAACGGCAGCTCATCATTGTTGGCGAGGCGGCAAACCGCCTATCCGCGGAATTCAGGGCACAGCACCCAGAGATTCCCTGGAAGCGTCTGACGCAAATCCGTAATTTCTACGTCCACGGTTACGAAAGGCTGCGCCCCGAAGATGTGTGGCGCACGGCGAAGCGATTCATCCCAGGGGTTGGGAGGGTTGTCGCCGCGCTAATACCCCCCGACGAGGATGAACAGACGGAATGAACGATCCCTGCACCGTATAGTCGTACTTCGCGGCTCTGCATTCCGCTTCTTCGCGCCCTTCGCGCCTTCGCGTGCCGCCTGAATCCGCCATGCCCGCGGGCTAGTCCTCCTCGTCCAGCGCCGCCTTCGTCAGAGTCACGCGCACCGAAGTCTCCACGAACTCCGTAATGCGCTCCTCCTGCTCCAGCACACGGATCTGCCGGTTCAGCGTACGGACCCGCGCGGCCAGCCGCGCCCGCTCCGCCGCGTCCGCCGCCTGGTCGCGCTCGCGGCGCAGCGCGGCGCGGCGCTCCTCCAGCGCGGCGCGCATCAGCCGCAGCTGCGCCGCCCGCGGGTTCTCGCCCAGCGCCTCGTCGATCGCGCGCTCCTCCAGATTGGGTTCGTCTTCGTTCATCGTCTCCTGCAGGGCGCGCCCGTCAGGCGCCGCGCGAACGGCTCGCAACTCCTTATTGACTCAGACGAGCGCGAGCGGTACAATATATCCGACTAAATTAATCGGAGACCGAATGCATCGGAATCCGTATGGGCGCTGTGGAGGTCGTCCGCGGCCATGCTGAGCCTTAGCAAAAAGACCGACTACGCGCTGCTCGCCTTATCGTACCTCACGGAGATCGGACCGAGCCGCGCCGCCAACACGCGGGAGATCGCGGAGAAGTACGACATCCCCGTCGAGCTGCTCGCCAAGGTCCTCCAGCGGCTGGCCAAGCAGGAGCTGATCGTCTCCACCGCCGGGCCCACGGGCGGCTACCGGCTTGCGAAGCGGCCGGAGGCAATCAGCGTCGCGACCGTCATCCGCGTCATTGACGGCACGCCCGCCATAGCGCAGTGCTTCCGCGCGGACGGCCACGGCTGCGAGCAGCTCGACAAGTGCACCATCCGCAGCCCGCTGGAGCGGATCAACGCGCGCATCCACCAGATGCTGGACCTGATCTCGCTCGCCGACATCGCCCGCGACGATCAGGGCGCTTCCGGCGCGGCCTTCAAGTCCAGGCGCGAGCAGCTTCCCGCGCTGCCCGTGAGGTAGCGCCGTTTGAGAATGACCCTGGGCGCCGCGGTGTGGCTGCCGGCCGGCTGGGGACGCCGTGTGCGGGCATAACCGGCCGGCGGTTTCGGTTTGTGGGGAGGGTGAAATCGGCCCCCCGGCAGGATGACCGGTCGACGGCCTGAAGATCGGCGATCTGCCGGCCGCCCGCGGCCCATCTAATTTTGGAGAGTGAGCATGGCGACAGCAACCGATGCGATAGATGCGTTTGTAGCCAAGGAGTACGATGCCGGCTTCATTACCGACATCGAGATGGACACGGCGCCCAAAGGGCTCACCGAGGATATCGTGCGACTCATCTCCGCCAAGAAGAACGAGCCGGACTGGCTGCTCGAATGGCGGCTCAAGGCCTACCGGAACTGGCTCACGATGGAGGAGCCGACCTGGCACAACGTCCACTACCCGAAGATCGACTTCCAGAACATCATCTACTACGCCGCGCCGAAGCAGAAGGTGACGCTCAACAGCCTGGACGAGGTCGATCCGGAGCTCCTCAAGACCTTTGACAAGCTCGGCATCTCGCTGGCGGAGCAGAAGCGCCTCACCGGCGTCGCCGTGGACGCGGTCTTCGATAGCGTCTCCGTCGCGACCACCTTCAAGGCCACGCTCGCCGAGATGGGCATTATCTTCGGATCCTTCTCGGACGCCGTGCGCGAGCATCCGGAGCTGGTCCGCGAGTACCTCGGCTCCGTTGTCCCCTACTCGGACAACTACTACGCCGCGCTCAATTCGGCGGTGTTCAGCGACGGCTCCTTCTGCTACATCCCGAAGGGCGTCCGCTGCCCGATGGAGCTCTCGACCTACTTCCGGATCAACGCCAAGGACACGGGCCAGTTCGAGCGCACGCTCCTCATCGCCGACGAGGACGCCTACGTCTCGTACCTGGAGGGCTGCACCGCCCCGATGCGCGACGAGAACCAGCTCCACGCGGCAGTCGTCGAGCTCGTGGCGCTCAAGGGCGGCACGATCAAGTACAGCACGGTCCAGAACTGGTATCCCGGCGACAAAGAGGGCAAGGGCGGCATCTACAACTTCGTGACGAAGCGCGGCAAGGCCATGGAGAACGCGAAGATCACCTGGACGCAGGTGGAGACCGGCAGCGCGATCACCTGGAAGTACCCCTCCTGCATCCTGCTCGGCGATAACTCCGTCGGCGAATTCTACTCGGTCGCCGTAACGAACAACCGCCAGCAGGCCGACACCGGCACGAAGATGATCCACATCGGCAAGAACACGCGCAGCACGATCGTCTCGAAGGGGATTTCGGCCGGCCGAGGCCAGAACACCTATCGCGGCCAGGTGAAGGTCAATAGCGGCGCGGCGCACGCCCGCAACTACTCTCAGTGCGACTCGCTGCTCATCGGCGACCGGTGCGGCGCGCACACGTTCCCCTACATCGAGGTGAAGAACACCACGGCGCAGGTGGAGCACGAGGCCTCGACCTCCAAGATCGGCGAGGACCAGATCTTCTACTGCCGGCAGCGCGGCATCCCGACCGAGGACGCCGTAAACCTGATCGTGAACGGCTTCTGCAAGGAGGTCTTCCGTACCCTGCCCATGGAGTTCGCCGTCGAGGCGCAGAAGCTGCTCAGTGTAAGTCTTGAGGGCAGCGTCGGCTAGCTGGTAGTAGGTAGCCGGTTGCTGGTTGCAAGGTCAAATACAGCAGAAGCGGCGCCGCCTGGTCCCAGAGCGTCGGGTACGCGCTTCCTGGTTCCTGGTTGCAAGTAGCTGGTGGAAGACGGTTATGCCGATCGATCCGCAGGTGGCCGGCTACCGGCTCGTCGGCGGCGAGTACGCACAAATACCGGTGCAAAATGGCCGGATATATAGCGAGCAGCTCGGCCTGCACCTGGAGACGGACGGCGTCCACTTGCGGCTTGTCATCCCGGGGACCGGCGAGCGAATACCGACGGCTGCCGAGCTGGAGCGCATGGCAGACGCCGAACGCGAGCGGGCGGCGGCGGAGGCGAGCGCCCGGCATGCGGCCGAGGCAGAGGCAGCAAGGCTGAAGGCGGAGATCGAGGCCTTGCGAAGACGGTAGCTGGTTCCTGGTAGCTGCTAACCGCGGGCGCTGGACGGCGCGGATGGAGTGAGGACGGAGACGGATGGCACTGCTTGAGATACGAGGCCTGACCGCCGAGGCGGACGGCAAGAAGATACTGAAGGGCGTGGACCTGACCGTGAATGCCGGCGAAGTCCACGCGATCATGGGGGTCAACGGCTCCGGCAAGAGCACGCTCGCCAACGTGCTGGCCGGCCGCGAGGCCTACAAGGTGACGGGCGGCGAGGTGCTGTACAAGGGCCAGGACCTGCTGGAGATGGAGCCGGAGGAGCGGGCGGGCGAGGGGCTTTTCCTGGCGTTCCAGTATCCGGTCGAAATCCCCGGCGTCAACAACACCTACTTCCTGAAGGCCGCCCTGAACGCGATCCGCAAGTATCAGGGCCAGGAGCCGCTGGACGCCGTGCAGTTCATGGCGCTCGTCAAGGAGAAGCTGAAAATCCTGCACATCGATCCCAGCCTCCTGCAGCGCCCGGTCAACGAAGGCTTCTCCGGCGGCGAGAAAAAGCGCAACGAGATCTTCCAGCTCGCCGTGCTCGATCCGCAGCTCGCCATCCTGGACGAGACCGACTCCGGCCTCGATATCGACGCGATCAAGTCTGTCTCCGAAGGCGTGAACGCGCTTCGCAGCCCGGACCGCGCCGTCGTTGTCGTAACGCACTACCAGCGCATCCTCCGGTACATCGTGCCGGACTTCGTTCACGTGCTGCTGGACGGCCGCATAGTGCTCTCCGGCGGTAAGGAGCTGGCCCAGAAGGTCGATACCGAAGGCTTCGAATGGCTCGAGGCGCAGGCCCGGCAGCCGGCGCTCGCGGGGAATTGAACCAGATGAACACTTATCACTGCGCCTCTATGAACGCCCCCCAGAATTGGGGGGTTTGGGGGGCGCGCCACACCATCGGTAGAGCACAATGGCCAGCATGACCGCTCCGGTAGACCACTACTCCGCCCTCTTCGCGCGCCGCGAGTCGGCCGGCCTCCCGGCCTGGCTGCCGCCGCTTCAGCGCGCCGCACACTCGCGATTCGCCGAGCTGGGCTTCCCGACGCGCCGCGACGAGGAGTGGCGCTTCACGGACATCCGGCCGATCGCGGAGGTCCCGTTCCGGCCCGCGTCCGGCGGCGCGGATGCCGGCGCGCTTGCCGCGGAGTTCGGCTTCGGCGGCCTGGCGCAGATCGTCTTCGTCGATGGTCGGTACGCGCCAGAGCTGTCCAGTATCGACGAACTGCCCGGCGGCGCGAAGGTCGTGCCGCTCTCCGGGGCGCTGCGCAGCCACGCGGCGCTCCTCGAGCCGCACCTCGGCCGGTACGCCGCGTTCGAGCGGGAGCCGTTCGTAGCGCTCAATACGGCGCTCTTCGCCGAGGGCGCCTTCCTGCACGTGCCGCGCGGCGTCGCCATGGCGGAGCCGATCCACATCCTTTATCTGGCCACGGAAGACGGCGCGATGATCACGCCGCGAACCCTGATCGTGGCGGACGAGGGCAGCCAGGCGACGGTCGTGGAGAGCTATGCCGGCTCCGGCACGGCGGTAACGTTTACGAACGCGGTTACCGAGGTTGCCGTCGCCGAGCGCGCCTTCGTCGATCACTACAAGCTGCAGCGCGAGGGGGACCGCGCCTTCCACATCGCGCAGATGAAGGTGAACCTGAAGGCGCAGAGCGTCTTCTCGTCGCACAGCATCACGCTGGGCGCGGCGATCGCGCGCAACGATGTGACGGCCTATCTGGGCGGCCGGCATATCGAGTGTACGCTGAACGGCCTCTACCTGGGCCACGGCTCGCGGTTGATCGACAACCATACTGCGATAGATCACGCCATGCCGGACTGCGGGAGCCACGAGGTCTACAAGGGAATTCTGGACGGCCGGTCGCGCGGCGTCTTCAACGGCAAAATCTTCGTGCGCGAGGACGCCCAGAAGACGGACGCGAAGCAGACCAACCG
>DATGJU010000496.1:0-8490 GCA_035295045.1 Chthonomonadaceae bacterium | reverse complement strand
TACGGAAAAGTCGCCGGGCGCCGAGGCGGCAATGCGCGCGGTTAACGGCGACTCAGGCAAGATTCCAACCATCCTCATCGACGGGCCGGGAGGCTGCGCCGTGCTGGTCGAGCCTGCCGACCGGGAGCTCGTGGATGCAGTGCGCCGGTGCGCTCGATTGGCGCCGCACGACTCCGGGCGATGATGGCATCGCGGACCCGCTGTTCCCGGCACTATTGCCCGGTCCAGCGTCTTCTGCCGCACGCGCAGAATTGGAAGACTCGATGCGAAATGGCGGGAGCGGTCGGTATTATCCGATCGCTCCCGCCGCGCGCTTTGGACCGGCCGCTCCGGGACGTGCGGCACGATGTCACCTCTGGATCGCTCAGTGAATGACGGGATACAACATGCTATTGGACAGATAACATCCGTAGCCCAGGAACGCGGCCAGTCCGAGATAGGCGCTCCCGTAGATCCAGCGCTCGCGCGCCGTCGCCCGATAATACGGATGGCTGCTCCCGTGCTTCCACGCCGCGATGATGCTCGGTAGGGCCAGTATCGCCATCACCCAAATCATCAGGTTGGCGTGGAAGATGAACACCGCTATAGCGAGGCCGGGAAGCAGCAGCTTTGGCGAGAAGAGCGCCGCGATACGGCCACCATCCAGGGGCGGCCCGGGCGCCATGTTGAACAGGTTGATGTAGAAGCCCAGCATGGCGAGCGCCAGCCAGAACGGCGATCCGGTCGCGAAGTAGAAGCCCATGCACGCGGTGGCGGCGATTGCCCCGGCAACAGGCCCCATGATCGCCACGAGCGCGGAATCTCCCACGGTGCGGGCCGGCGATCCCGAGACGAACGCGCCCATGAACGGAATGAAGATCATCGCGCCGATTTCAAGGCCGAGATAACGCCTCGCCAGCGCGTGGCCGCACTCGTGTATCAGCAGCGAGACCACGATCCCGATCGCCATCGTCCAGCCGAAGCGAGTCGACCAGAGCAGCATCGACAGAAACATGGAGCCGCCGGTGAGGAGCACCTTGCCGAAGGTAAGAAATTTGAGCGCGACGAGCAGCCCCTTGAACTTTAGCAGGAGCGCGCCGATCGCCGCGATCGCTCCGGCGATTCCCTTTTTCGGCGGACCGGCGACAGGCGCCTGCGACGGGCCGGCGTTCCGCGGGTCGCGGCTTGCGTCGTACATCGGGACGTTGGCGGCGGGGGGCGGCGGGTTGGAGCCGTATGGCGACGGGCCGGGAGCGGGAAAGCTCCGGTCGCCCGAGGGCGGAGGCGCGGCCGGCTGGCCTAATTGCTGAACTTGAAGGGCAGATTGGACGCGCTGCAGCGCCTCGCTCGCCTTGGCGTAGTCGGGCTTGAGAAGGAGTGCCTGCTCGAATACCTGCGCCGCCAGCGACGGGTGGCCGCCCCGCTCCATCGCGGTAGCCAGATTGTAGCGCGCCTGAGCGTTGGAGGGCTGCAGCTCGACCGCGCGCGTCAGAATGCGTATCGCCTCGTCGAATCGATTTGCCTGATCGTACGCGGCGCCAAGGTACGTGAGCGCAGCGCAATCGTTCGGTGCGGCGGTACACGCGGACTCGAATATCTGGACGGCGGCTTCCGCGTCGCCATTATGAAGTGCGGTCTGGCCGCGGTCGAGGAGCTCTTGAGGGGCCTGTCTGTCGGACAACGGTCGCCTCCGATGTGCGAAGTGCACCCGCCTCAAAGGAGGGGGTGCACAGATTTGATGAAAAGGGCCATCACGCGGCCGGCTTCGCCGCGAGGGCGGGCCACATCACCGTAGCTGCGGATCCCGCTGTTACGCAGTCACGGACCGGCGCTACGACTTCTTGAGATGATGGCGAGACTTGCGCGTCAGCTCCTTCGGAAGCGGCTTCGCGCCCGTAAGATAGTCCTGGAAGTTGCGGCTCGTCATTACGCTCGTGGTGACCTTCAGCCGCACTCTGCCATCCGGCGTATGGACCGTAACGGTCTGCAGGTTGGGCAGGAAGGTGTGATTCTTCTTCGGGGCGCGCAGGTTCCACGCGCCGGAGTGCGGATGGCGCCTGCGATGGCCCTTCATGGGCCCGGAGCCGGAAATCTGACATACGCGGGACATCGAGTCTCCTCCTTAAATAGCAGAGGGAGTATACCCTTGCCATCCGACGCATGTCAAGGCACCGACTTCGGCGCGCTATCCGCGGGCTTGCGCCGCCGCGGCTCATCCGGCTTTACGGTGTTCGGGCCGGCGATCGCCTGGACGTCGTTCGCCATCGTAACGGTGTACACGGCCGTTCCGTCGTACTCCGGCGTCGAGAAGATGTTGCCCGGCCCCAGCTCATAGCCCCACAGCCGCTTGCCGTCGCGCGTGCTCAGCACCGACACCTTGCCGCGTACCCCCATGATCGCCATGGTGGCTCCGTCCGGAGCCAGCTTGAGCGACGAGTCGTAGAATGTCTGGCCGGTGGAGGCGTGCCATCGCGGCGCGCCGCCGGCCGTTGGGAAGGCGAACACGTCGCCGTTGTCGCCGAGGCCCGCGACATAGACGGTACTGCCTACGACCACCGGCGATGAGTATCCAAGCGGGTCCGTGCCCCTCGGCGCGTTCGTAGACCAGCGGACCACTCCGCTCTTGGCATCGAGAGAGTGCAGCGTGTTGTCGTTGGTACAGACGTAGACGGCGCCTCCTGCCGCCGCCGGAGAGGCGATTGCCGGCGCGTAAGCCTGAGCGCGGCCGAGCTTGCGGGCCCACCGCTGCGCGCCGGTCGCTGCGTCGATGGCGTAGACGTTGTTATCCCAGCAGCCAAGGTAGAAAGCAGTGCCGTCCGTGGCGGCGCGCGACTGACAGAATGCGCCTGTGGGCACGCTCCAGCGAAAACTCCCGCTTTGTGCGTCGATGCCGAATATCTTCTTCGCGCCGCCGACGCAGACGACGCCGCCGGCCACCGCGGGGGTCGCGACGATGGGATCGCCGGTGTCGTACTTCCAGCGCTGATGGCCGTTCTGCGCGTCGACTGCATAGAGGAAGTGGTCGCTCGAGCCGATGTACACCGTGTTGTCGACGACAACCGGCGATCCGAGCAGCGGCCCTTTTGTCGGGAAGGCCCAGCGGCGTTTACCCTTGTCGGTCGAGAAGGCATAGAGACGGCCGTCGACCGACGAGACGAACAGCGTATTCTCCGCAAGCTGCGGGCTGGACTGGATCGGGCCGTCCAGGTTGATTGCCCAGCGCCGCGTCGGTTCGGACTCGGTTCGCTCTACCTCAAAGATCAGTTCGTCTGTGAGCGCCACGCCGTTGCTTGTGGTTAGCCGCACGTAGGCGGCGTTTATCCCAATTGGAAGCGGCCGCGTCGGGAACACTTCGCGCCAGATGTCCCGGTTGTCCTTCGTCATCGGCTTCCACGGTCCGTCACCCAGCCGGTACTCCGCCTTCTCATTGTCCGGATTATCGGCGACTGCCCGTGGCTCCAGCGTGGCGGCCGGACGCTTGCGTTCGAGGTAGGGGACGTTCGGGTCATCCCAGCCGGCTTTGAGCTGCGACGGCTTCGACCGTTTCGTGATCGGTATGGCGGTATGGAACGCTGGCCCCTGCGTATCGGTATAGACCCGATCGATTGTGACAAGGACCGGCGTCACGATCACGCGATAGTAGGATCCCTGGTATAAGCCCTTGGCCATGAGGCACTGGACGCCGTTTGTCTTCCAGGCCATATCCTCATGGCCGTGACCGGTGAACACGGCGATCACGTTGTGGCCCACGAAGCGCCGCGTGAGGTCGAATTCGTTATCGATGAGCCGCGTGCTAGGGCCATCGCGTCCAATGCTGTGGTGCAGGAACACGAATACCGGCGTGTCGGCCTTGATCCGCTTCAGGTCGCGATCGAGCCAGTCCAGCTCGGCCTTTTCGATATGGCCCCAGTGCTCCAGTGCGACGGTGGAATCGAGCAATATGAAGTGATTGCCGGCGTAGTCGAACGACTGGTAGTCTTTGCCGAACTGCCGCGCGAACTCCTCCTTGCCGTCGGCGGACCAGCGCACGTCGTGATTGCCCGGCACGGCGTAGAAGCCGATCTTCGCCGGACCGAGCGGCCGGATTACGCTCTTGAACTGATCGTACTCCTCCGGTTTGCCGGTCTGCGTAACATCTCCCGTGTCGACGATGAAGGAAGGCGGGGCTCCGGCGGCGACGGTGTCCGAGATCAGACGACGCAGCGGTTCAAGGCCGCCGGACGGCGCCTGGCGCGCGTCGGTAATGTCGAGGAACGTAAAGCCCTCTGGCTTGTTCTGCGCCCGCGCCGTTCCCGCGAAGGCCGCGAGCGCAGCCGCACAGGCCGCCGCTCTCCAAACTCGATGCATTATAGGTCCCCTCGTAGGTCAGGCGTTCGGTGTCCCGTGTTCGGTGCTTGGTGTTCGGGCATCCAGGTATTTGGTGTTTGAGACGGCCGGCGTCGGATACGGGCACCCCGGAACACAAAACACATGAACACCGAACTCCCAACACCAAACACTGGCGCCCCGTTACCAGGATTGTACCACCTTGGGGATGGTTCCGTTCGGAGCGAACCTCGTATGCCTGCGTGTTGGGCGATGACCGAAACATGGCACAAATAACATTGGTAGGATTACTTACGGAGAGGGCGACGCGATGGCGGTGGTGTTGGGCGGTCTTCTGGCCGGCCTGGGAGGCATGGCGGCGGCGGGCGCCGCCGGGGCCGGCATATGGAAGGCCGCGGAGCGCCGCGCCGAACGGCGGTGGCGTGCGGCGCTGGACCGCGAGCGGGCCGCGGGGGCTCACCTCTGCGGATCGACCATCGAGAGCCTTGCCGCGGCGCTGGAGGCTGGCGATCCCTATAACGCCGGTAATCTGGAGTGCGTCTTGCGGGTCACAACGGCAATGGCGCGCGCGCTCCGACTGCCGGAAGACGAGGCGGCCGGTCTCCGCGCCGCGGCGATGCTGCACAACGTCGGACGGCTCGGCGTACCAGATCATCTGCTGCACAAGACGGACGACCTGACGCCCTACGAGCAGGAAAAGCTCCGCTCCCATCCGGTGCTCGGCGCGCGCATCCTCGCCTCGATCCCGTTCCCCTGGCCGGTCGTACCGATCGTGCGTCACCAGTCGGAGCACTGGGACGGCCACGGCTATCCAGACGGAATCAGCGGCGAGGCAATTCCCCGCGGCGCGCGAATACTCGCCATCGCCGCTGCCTACAGCGCGCTGCAGCGCGATAGACCCTTCCGCGAGCCGTTTGCGCCCGCGGAGGCGCTCGATGAGATCGAGCGCCGGGCCGGGTCCCAATTTGATCCGAAGATGGTCGCCGCATTTCGCGAGATCGCCGCTGAGATGCGGCTCGAAGATGGCGTAGCTTACCGGCCAGAGGATCCGCCGCTTGCCGTATCGGGCAGCAGCGGTCAGGCGCGAGCCAGGGACGAGGCGCGTTCCGCGCTGGAGGACATCGCCGCCGCGCAGCGCGAAACGCTGGCCCTCTACGCGCTGAGCCAGGCGGTGACGGGCTCGCTCCATCTCGACCAGGTCTGCAATACCGTGGTGAACAGCGCAGCAGGCATTCTACGCTGCGCCGCCTGCGCCGTTTTCTTGCCGGAGGAGGACGGCGAGTACCTGCGTGCGCACGCCGCGGTCGGAGCAAACCAGCGCCACCTGCTCGGCAGCCTCGCGCGCATCGGCACTTACGTTACCGGCCGCGCCTTTTCCCGTGGCGAGGTGAGGCGCGTCTCCTTCATGGCCGACGACCTGATCCTTCGCGACGTGAGCGACACGTGGCATCCGTTCCGCTCCACGCTCGCGGTGCCGCTCGAGGCGAACGGCGAGGTGATCGGCGTGCTCAATCTCTACGCGGAGGCGGGCAACGCGTTCGACGTCGACGCGCAGCGGGTCATGCGGCTGTTGGCATCGCAGGCCGGCCGCGCCATAGACGGCGCGCGCAGGTTTGCCGCGGTCCGCGAGACAGCCTATACCGATGCGCTGACCGGGCTGCGAAACGGGCGCTACCTCCGCGAATACCTCGACCGGGAGCTGAATCGCGCCAGCCGCGACGGGTCGTCGCTCGCGGTGCTCAACATCGACCTGGATAACTTCAAGCCGGTTAACGATCGGTTCGGCCACGCGCGAGGCGACCAGACGCTCCAGGAGATCGCCGAGATTCTGAAGGCGCACGTGCGAAACTACGATCTTGCCGCGCGGTATGCCGGCGACGAGTTCGTCCTGGTGCTCGTGCGCACGAAGCGGCCGGTCGCAGAGACGACCGCCGCCAAGCTGAAGGCCGCGGTCGAGCGGTATGGCCAGCGTGTCGCCGCTCGCGAGCCGGACTTCCCTACGATCGGTCTCAGCGTCGGAATCGCGATCTATCCGGAGAGCGGTCACGACATCCAGACGCTGCTCTGCGCCTCGGATGCCAACATGTACTCGGACAAGTCCGCGCGCAAGGCCGGCCGAATCGCGGCTTGACACTGCTTCCGCGCGCGGGCATAATCCCTCGTGGCTATTACATCGTGGGAGAGGACGCCGTGCCGTGACCGGCCGCTCGATCTTGCGGCGACTCTATCCAGCGGGCAGGCGTTCCGCTGGCGACGTGACGCGGCCGGCGCCTGGTGGGGTACGGTCGAAGACAGCGCCATCGCACTGTGGCAGGCGCACGGCGACCCGCACGCTCCGCTCTTCTGGCAGACGTTCCCGGAAACGGGCCGTCGCAAGCTGGTGGAGCGGTACCTCGCGCTCGATGTGGATCTGCCGGCGCTTTACGCGCTGTGGCTGCGGAGCGAGCCGCGAATCGGTCCGGCGCTTTCCGCGTTCCGCGGTCTTAGAATTCTTCGCCAGCCCCCGGTCGAGTGTTTCTTCGCCTTCCAATGTGCCACCTGCAACACTGTCGTTAAGATTACGCGCAGCGTCCGGCTTCTCGCGGAGAGGTACGGCGCCGAGCTGGGGGTAGGCATAGCAACGCGGCCACGCGGCCCCGAGGAGGATCGGGACGAGCCGCCGCCGCTCGTAAGCGCTGGCGCCGGATCAGGCGGGCTCAACGCCGAGTTAGCGGCCCGACACCATGCGGGCATAGGCGGAGTGATCGACGACGCTCGCGCTGGCGTCCAGTACGCATTCCCGTCACTTGACGCGCTCGCGCGAGCCGATGAAGCTCTGCTTCGCGCCGATTTATGGGGCTACCGGGCGCCCCGCGTCCTCGGTCTTGCGCAGGCGCTCCTCGAGCGCGGACCTTCGTGGTTGGAGTCTCTCCGCGCAGCCCCCTATGCAGAAATGAAGGCGCAGCTGTGTGCGCTCCACGGCATCGGCGAGAAGGTCGCGGACTGCATCTGCCTGTTCTGTCTCGATATGCATGACGCAGTGCCCGTCGACACCCACGTCCGGCAGATCGCGTGCGAGCTGTTTGTACCGGACCTCCGGGACCGAAGCCTAACTCCCCGCGTCTACGCCGAGATAGCGGCCGCCTACCGCGATCGCTTCGGTCCCTACGCGGGCTGGGCACAGCAATACCTTTTCCATGAGCGCGCCACTCGGCGGCAGCGCCGCGGTTCCAGCCCCGGCGCACGCTGGGCGCTTTGACGCGGAGCACCAGCCGTTGCTGCTGCGCGTGGTCCGCTCCGCCGAACACGCCGCGCTGTGACTCGCCGTGACGCCAGCCAGGACCAGTTGCTAGCCAGGTTCCGCCGGCCGGCGCCTGACGTTCGAGGTCGCCGCACCTTCGGGTGGTCCGAGACCGCTGCGGAGGGCAGACACGGAAAAACGGCTCCCGGTGACCCCGGGAGCCGTTCATCGCGGGTCGGGCGGTGCTTTACCGCACTACTACCTCAACCTTCTCCAGCGCTTTCTGGCCCGCGGCGTTAAAGGCCTCCACGTCCAGCGTGTGCTTTCCGGGCGTAAGCGGCGCCGAGACAAACTGGAACGGCTCGCGCGGACCGTCGAACAGGCCGTCCTGCGGTACGGCTGCAATCCAGTCACCGCCGTCCACGCGGACCTGGACCGCGACCACACCGACGAGTGCCTGTGACGCGATGCCCCTGATTGTGACCGTTCTGTCCGCGGCAACGACCGGCGTCCCGGAGATTCCGATCTTCGGCAGCGCGTTGGCGATCGTGAACGGCTCCGAAATCGCCGTAGCGGTCAGCGGATCGGTCGGGTTGCTCAGCCGGTCCGACGCGATCACCTTCAGCTGGTAGACGCCGTCCGGCACGCTGGTAGTGTCCCATTGCTTCGAGTTGTCGCGCGTGGCGACGGCGGCTGCGCCGCCGGATGTCTCGCGACGAATGTTTTCGATCAGGATCTGTTTGAGCGGCTCGGCAAGAGTCGTGGAGTTGCGAATCTCCTCGATCCGGCTCGCCGCGCCGGCAGGGCCCGTGGGCGCGCCTGGGCCGGATCCCGGCCCCGCGGAAGCGCGGGCGCTCAACGGCAGCGGCTTCCAATCCGCGCCGCCGTTGTCCGAGTAGAACACCTCGTAGGTGAGCGTATCGTTATCCGGGTCGACGCCGCTCCAGCGCAGCATCTGCGTCTTG
>DATGJU010000495.1:0-5501 GCA_035295045.1 Chthonomonadaceae bacterium | reverse complement strand
ACCGCAATTGCGAACGCGTACGCCACAGTGAAGATCGTCTCTCAGCAAAACCCGGCGGCGCGAATGATGCTCGTCGTGAATATGGTAAACTCTTCCAGCGAAGGCGCTGCCGTCTCCAGCCGGCTCAACGCCATAACGCGCCAGTTCCTCGATCGAGAAGTCGAGTACGCGGGGTGCATTCCCCTCGATCCCGCCGTGCCGAGGGCCATCCGCCAGCGAATCCCATTTGTGTCCTGCATGCCGCGCTGCGCCGCAGCCGCGGGGATCGACAAGATCGTCCGCAGGCTGGGGCTGGCTGGCGATGCGCCTCGGCCGTCCAGTATCGAGGGATTTCTTTCCAGCGTGCAGAGGTGTATCAAATCCAACAAGGAAGCCCTGTTCGACGCATCGATCGCCAACCCATGAAGATACTGATTATCTCGGCCGAAGTCGCGCCCTTCGCCAAAGTAGGCGGCCTGGCGGACGTCGCGGGCGCGCTGCCGAAAGCGCTGAAGAGAATGGGCCACGACGTGCGCGTCGCAATGCCCTGTTATAGGATGATCGAGACCAACCCGGCGTTCGCCGTTCGCGACGTGCTCGCGCCCTTCCCGGTACGGATTCGTACCGGCGTGGCGCAGGACGCATTCGTCCGTGGCGCCGCGATTCAGGCCGGCTCCGACGCGGTGCCGGTCTATCTGATCGGCAATCGCGGCGAAGGCGGACGCCCGGGCTACTTCGAGGAGGCGACTGACAGTACGAAGGTGTACACCGTCTCGCCGGAGCCTTACGTCTTCTTCTGCCACGCCGTGCTGGAGACGATCAAGCGGCTGGAAGGCGGCTGGACGCCGGACGTGCTGCACTGCAACGACTGGCACAGCGGTCTCGTACCCGTATTTGCGCGAACGAGCTATGCGGATGATCCCGCTGTCTCGCCGGCCGCCTCGGTGTTCACGATCCATAACCTGGCGTACCAGGGCGGCTTCGACCGCAGCGAATGGGCCGCGACAGGACTGCCCGACCGCCTGTTCCACCCGAGCGCGCTGGAGTTTTACGGCGGCTGGAGCTTCATGAAGGGCGGTCTGACTTTTTCGGACCGCGTGAACACCGTCAGTGAAACGTATGCCGGCGAAATTCAGACGGCGGAGTATGGCTGCGGTCTCGAAGGTCTGACGCAGACGCTATGCCGCACCGAACGTCTGTCCGGCATCCTGAACGGCATCGACTACGAGGAGTACGACCCGGCGACGGACCGGCGCATCGCAAGGCAGTTCAGCGGAGAGAGTCCGGAGGGCAAGGCGGTCTGCAAGGCCGCGCTGCAGGCTGAGCTGGGCCTGAAGGTCAGCCCGCGCACACCCCTGGTCGGCCTGGTCTCCCGCCTGGCCGACCAGAAGGGGCTGGATCTGATTCGCGCCTCCGTGGAAGAGATGCTCGCGCTCCCGGTCCAGCTCGCGCTGCTCGGGACCGGAGATCGCGCCTACGAAGCCTATTTCTGCTGCCTCCAGGAGCGGTATCCGGGGAGGGTGCACGCGCGAATCGCCTTCGACGTCGAGCTGGCTCAGCGGATCTACGCCGGCAGCGACCTGTTTCTGATGCCTTCCCGCTTCGAGCCCTGCGGCCTGGGGCAGATGATGGCGCTCCGATACGGCACGGTCCCGATCGTACGCGCGACCGGCGGACTGGCCGATTCGATCGTGGACGTCGCGGCGGGCTCCGGCGATAAGGGCAACGGCTTCGTGTTCACCGACTATTCGGCAGCCGCGCTGCTCGACACGGTCAAGCGGGCGGCCGGGCTTTACCGCCGAGAGGCCGCATGGACGGCCCTGGTTCGGCACGCGATGCACTGCGACTTTTCCTGGAGCCGCTCGGCCGCGCAGTATGAAGCGCTCTACGCCGCAGCGGTTACCGCGCGGCGGCTGCAGAGGCCGATAGCGCTGGAGCGCGGCGCGCCCGCGTTCTCGCCGACGGTATTGAAGGATGCGGCAGGCCCGAAGGATTGACCGGTTGAAGACGATCACGCCTCAACTTCCAACCGTTCTTGGCTCGTTCGCCGCAATGCTCGTGGCGTTCCTGAGCCTCATGAGCGGCGGGTCGCCAACATCGTGCATGATGAAGGCCGGCGCGGCATTCATGGTGTTTGCCGGGTTGGGCCTCATTCTCCGCTTTGTGTTGCTGGAGGTCGCAGAAGACAACGCCGCGAAGTCCGCGGCAAATCAGCGCGCCGCGCAATCGAACGGGCTGGACATGGTTGTGCCGGGATCCACCGTAGCCGATCTGCTCGGCTCCGACGAACACGATGAGGACATGACAAGATGACACCCACGGAGATACAGTACAGCTGGACCAAGTACAAGCAGCTCTCCGACACCCAGGCGCGTGATCAGTTGATCACGCACTTCGCCTACCTCGTCAAGATCACAGCCGGCCGCGTCATCAACAACCTTCCGCCGAACATGGAGCGCGACGACCTGCTGAGCGCCGGTATCATGGGCCTCATCAAGGCGGTGGACCAGTTCGACACGACGCGCCAGGTAAAGTTCGAAACCTACGCGATCGCCCTCATTCGCGGCGCGATCCTGGAGACGCTGCGCGAAGACGACTGGGTGCCCCGATCGATCCGCGAGAGAATCAAGAACCTGGACCGAACCTACATGGCCCTCGAGGTGTCGCTGGGCCGCCCGGCGACGGAAGACGAGGTCGCCGCGGAGCTGGGGATCGAGCCTGAGGAGTTCCAGCGCCTACTCGTCGAGACCGGCCGCACCTCGCTCGTCTCCCTGGAGGACGTACTGGTCGGCAGCGAGGGCAGCGAGAAGCTCCATCTCGCCGACGTGCTGAAGGACGATTCGGCGGCGCCGGCGCAGGAGGTCGAGATTCATGAGCGCAAGCGGATGCTGACGCGCTCGATCGGCCGCCTTCCTGAGCGCGAGAAGCTCGTCATCGCGCTCTACTACTTTGAAGGGATGACCTTCAAGGAGATCGGCAAGGTCATGTCGATCTCCGAATCGCGCGTCTACCAGCTGCACACGCAGGCCGTCATCCGGCTTAAGGGCTACCTGATGCGCGACATAGAGCTGTTTCGTTAGGGGCAGGCCACAGCAGTTTCCCGTCCACGCCGGCGCGCCGCGCGCCCGGCCCGCCTCAAGGCCACGGTGAAGCCCATGTCGATTGAGAGAAACGAGTCGTCCCTCGCGTTCGGCTCCGCGCCGCGCATCGGCGAAATCCGCAGGATCGATCGCGAGTCGCACCCGCAGCATCCCGGCGGAAAGCAGGCGAAGGAGGGCGGCGACGAGGAGCGTCCGCCGGCGGCGGAGGCCCCCCGAGACATCGTCGAAGTCGCTGCCGGCCCGCCCGCGCAAACGGAAGCCGTCCTGCCGCCGCGACAGGAACCCGCCGCAGCGCCGATTGCGGACCGGCACATCGACATCGAGGTGTAGCGGCATCGAGCCGGCCGACTTCGGGAGGAACGCCCCCGAACGCCGGCGCGCCGACCGCAGGAGCGGCGCGGCGGCGTCAACCGGCGATGGGTGCAATTCTCAGCGAAGTTTACGTAACATGAAAGGACAGCCGGTATGGTGGAGTGGCAGGCCATAGTCCTGGCGGTGCAGATTCTTCTGCTTGCCGCCGGTTGGCTCCTCTTCCAGCGCGCGCGCGGCGAGCTGAGCGCGCAGGCAGCCGAAACTCCGATCCTGGGCGAGGTGCGCGCCCTGCAAAAGGGCGTCAAACAGCTCCTCCAGGAGATCGAGGCCGCCGCGGACCGCCAGTCGGCCCGGCTTGAGAGCGGCTGCGCGAATGCGGCGACCCTTCTCGACGACATCGAGACGGTCATGCGCGAAGCCGAGCAGCGGCTCGAGCAGATCGAGGAGCGGGCCAGGCAGATCGGCGCCTCGACGCCGGTCTGGGCGAGCCACGCGGCAGCTCCAGTCCCGATCAGCGCGCCAGATCGGCCGCACGCCGCATCGACGGCGGACGCGGGTCCGGCTGGGGCCGTTGCGGCCCAATTACAGACGACGAATGTACGGACGGACGCGTCCGCACGCTCGGCGGCAGATACCGTGGAGGCTATTCGCGCCCGGATCTACGCACTGGCGGACGCCGGTGGAACCGCCGCCTCGATCGCTCGCTCCCTACAGCGATCCGAAGGCGAGGTCGAGATACTTTTGAGCCTTCGCGGCCAGCAATAGACGGGGCGCCAGACGCTTCGCGGCACGCGGTCCGGGCCGTTTCCTAAGGAGAGCATCGATTTTGAATCCCACCCTGCGCCCCATGGCCCGGCTGTGTGCCGGCGCCGCGTCACTCACCCTGCTCGGTCTCTTGAGCGGCTGCACCTCTCAGGATAAAGATGTGGTTGCGTGGGTCGGCAACGAGCCCATCCGCAAGGAGGAGTTCTATCCGCGCGTGATGGCCGTCAGCGAGATCCCCCAGGGCTTTACGTCGGACGCGGGCGCTCTTACGCTTGTGAACATGATACGGGACCGGCTGACGGACCAGTTGGCCGCTATGCACCATGCCCAGCCGACGAAGGATCTCGTGGATCAGGCCGTTGCGTACGATGTCCGGATGAGCCCGGAAACGGAAGAGCTGATGGTACGCGGCAGGCTGACTCAGAAGGACCTGTTCCGCCAAAAGCGGTACGAAATGGAGACGTTCGGCATCGGAACCGATGGGGACAACCCGTCCGACGCGGACATCGACAAGGTCTACGAGGAGTACAAGAACCGGCCGGAGTTCACATTCCCCGCGTCGTATACCGCGAGAGTGCTCGAGGCGCCGGACGATGCGACCGCGCGAAAGATCATTGCCGACGTGAAGCAGACCGGCGACTTCAAGGCCGCCGCAATGAAGTTCCTGAACGCGCCGGCGATGACCGCCGAGATCGCTGCCAAGGAGCGTCGCCTGCGCGCCACGCAGCTCGCGCCGGAGCAGTACCAGCCGTTGCGCGATGCCCTGGAGAAGCTCAAGCCGAACGAGATCACCTCCGAGCCGGTGGCCTTCAAAGTCCCGGACCCGAACCAGCCGCTCACATCCACGTTCAAGTACTACGTGGTCCAGTTGAAGAGCAAGGATCCCGAACAGAAGCTCACCAAGGATGAGATGATGTTTCTGCTACGGCCGCTCGCCCTTCAGAAGACGCATCCCGGCTGGAAGGAGCACTACGTTCGGCAGCTCGCGGACTATTATAAGATGGTACAATCGAATATACACATCGAGTTGCCCCAGTACGAGGGCCTGCCCGAGGCCTATATTCGTCCGCTGGTGAACGCGGGCGTCGCGCAGGCGTCCGGCGCGGCTCCAGCGCAAGCGCCGGCGAATCCGTAGCGCATCCATTCGATATCTCCGCGGCCCTCCCCCACCAGGGCCGCGAGAGATCGCCTGAATTGCCCCCCGGCCCCGGCTGGGCCTCCCGCGCTATTGCGGCAGGCCGCGGGGAAGACCTGCGCGGCGCTGCCGCGCGTCCGGAAGTGAGCAATACCCACATGAAGTCCAGCCGCCTCGTGCCGCCTACTCTCTGCGCGCTCCTGCTCCTG
>DATGJU010000494.1:0-3853 GCA_035295045.1 Chthonomonadaceae bacterium | reverse complement strand
CGAACAAATGATCCGGCAAAAGGGGCGCCACGGCGATGACCTACTGGGTCGCAGTTTACCGTGCAAATCTAAGAACCGCCGTCGCTCAGATGCTGCAGTACCGGTTCGGTATCCTGATCTGGGCCGTGTGGGGGTTCGTGGGGCCGCTCATCTCGCTGGCCGTTTGGAGCGCGGCCACATCCGCCCGCGGTGGCGCGATCACGAATGGCGTCGTGGCCTACAGCCAGCGGGATTTCGCGGCCTATTTCCTGGTCTACATGGTCGTTGGCCACCTGGTGATGAGCTGGGACGCCTTCGAGTTCGCCTTTCGCGTGCGGGACGGCAATCTTTCGCCGCGTCTGTTGAAGCCGCTAAACCCGATCCACGGCGACCTGACGGCGAATATCGCGTTCAAGCTGGCCACGACGGCGATGATCCTGCCGGCCTGGGTGCTCCTGTTCACGATGCTCCATCCATCTCCGCCGCGCTCTCTGCCGGAGTTCCTTCTCGGAATCCCCGCGGTGCTCCTCGCGGGCCTGCTCCGGTTCGTCCTCCAGTACAGCCTCGCGCTGGCCGCGTTCTGGACGACCCGCGTCGAGGCGATCAACGAGCTCTACTTCGCGCTCGACAGCTTCCTGGCCGGCCGGATCGCGCCGCTCGCCCTGCTGCCCGCCTGGATGGCCGCCGTTGCCGCCTACTCGCCGTTCCGGGGAATGGGAGCGTTCCCGGTGGAGCTGCTGCTGGGGCGCCTGGACGCGGGACAGGTTACGCTCGGCTTTCTAAGCCAGATCGCCTGGCTGGCGGTCGCGATCGGGATCTTCCGGGCGATGTGGGCCGCGGGCGTGCGGCAGTACTCCGCGGTCGGGGCATAAGGAGCGGCAGGCGTGTGGTACCTTCGGCTCTTCTCGGTATTCGTTCGCACCAGCATCCAGACCGACATGGAGTACCGGGCGGACTTTTTTGCTCGCATCATTGCCAGCCTGCTGGGCATGGTCACGACGCTCGGCGGCCTCGCCGTCGTATTTCAGTACACTCCGTCCATACGTGGCTGGAGTCTGCCGCAGGTAGTCGTGCTGCTGGCTGTCTACTATCTGCTTAACGGGCTCATCGAAATGTTCATCGCGCCCAATATGCGGCAGATCATGGAGCAGGTCCGGCAGGGCACGCTCGACTTCGTGCTGCTGAAGCCGGTCAGCGCGCAGTTTCTGGCCACGTTCCGGCAGGTCAACATCTGGCGCGGCGTAAACGTCCTGCTCGGGATCGGGCTGGCGATCTACGCCATTCGCGCGCTTTCGCTGACGATCGGGCCTCGCCAGGCGCTGGCGTTCGCGGTCACGCTGGCAGCCGGCCTGGCCATTGTCTACTCCTTCTGGCTCGTCCTGGTAACGCTAACGTTCTGGGTGACGCGCATAGACAACCTGGAGCAGGTCATGTGGCAGGCGTTCGAGGCCGGCCGCTATCCGATCGACATCTACCCGCCCTGGCTCCGCGGCGGCCTGACCTACGTGATTCCCGTGGCGTTCATCATTACGGTACCCGCCGAGGCGCTCTCCGGGCGAGGCGCTCCGCAGCAGGTCCCGGCCGCCGTAGGAGTCGGCGCTCTCATGCTTCTCCTGTCCGCGCTCTTCTGGCGCGTCGGCCTCAAGCACTACACCGGGGCATCGTCGTAGCGCATAAGCGCATCGCTGCCCGCGGAATCGAAGTCCGATGGTTTCCGAACCCGTGGCTCAGGGTTCGGCAGCTTCCAGGCCGGCGGCACGGGGACGCGCCCTTGCCCCCTCTGCGCGAATCCGGTTATAATTACGTGCGGACCCCTGTTGTCCGGCAAATTCAGGGAGATACGAAACCTCGTGACGTTTGGCAAGAGACTTCGCGCGCAGTTGCGCAGCATCGTGAACCTGGCGGCCGCTCTCGTACCGATCGGAGCGGCCGCCGTCGCGTCCGGGCCGGCGGCATCGGCGCCGCCCGTGCCCTATCCCACGATCGTTGTCGCGGGCAGCCCGGCAGAGATGGCGCTGGTAACCGCGAACAACGGAACGACCGTGGCGGACGGCGTGCGGACGGCCGATCCCGGTCAGTCCTGGACCTACGCGTTTCCGGTTGCGCCCGGCGACCGGTGCCAGATCGAGCTGCTGTACGCGGCGGCGCCGGACGCCGCGCCGGACGTGACGATACCCGGCCCGGACGGCAAGCCCATCTCCTCGAAGTCGGAGTTTACCGGCGCGAACCGGCTCGTCTACCTGACTTACTGGACGATGCCGCAGAGCTGGCCTCCCGGCTCCCACATCTCCGTCGTCATTACGGCAAAGGCCGCTCCGGTCCGCCTCAGGCAGGTCCGGTTCACGGCCGCGCCCCAGGACGTGAACGGCGACGGCCTGCCGGAGTACATCGGACGTATGATGCTGCAGGGCATGCCGCCCACGGCCAAGCCGGTCGTGCAGCGTCCGCCGGCGCGCCCCTACACCGTCTTCCAGTCGGGCCGCGCGCCCGATCCCGCCCTGGACGTGCAGACGGACGCCATCTTCGCCTACACGACGAACGCGGACTCGATCCAGGGCTGGAAGCAGCGCGCGTATACGGTCTGGACCATGGGCGGCATGCGCGACGGCCCGGAGTATCTGACGCTGCATCCCGGCCAGGCGCAGACCGGCGCGGACGGAAAGCCGCTGACGGCCGGCGATAGCCTTTACTTCGTGCCGACTCCTGACCGTATCGCGGCGGAGCGCGCCTACTACGAGGCGGCCCTCGCCAACGGCAGCGAGGGAGTCTGCCCGGAGGAGCCGGAGTTCTTCGCCCGCGCCGGCTATAGCGCTGCATTCCAGTCCGCCTGGAAGCAGGCCTTCAACATGCCCTGGCGGGATCCCGCCTCCAGCATTGCCGCGCGCTGGCGCGCGGGCCAGCTCATGGGCCAGCTGGAGACGGGCCAGATCGCGCAGCTCCTCGATCCCGTGGCGCAGGGCCACCCGGCGGCGCGCCGCATGGTCGCGACGCACAGCCCCATCCACTACGCGCTGGCCGGCATCGTCAGCCCGCACTACGCGATTACGAGCCTGCCGGCCGTGCAGGACGTGGTCGGCCAGGTCTGGACCGGCACGGCCCGCACGCCCGTCCCTTATGCCGGCCTGCGCGAAGACTGGACCTTCTCGCTCGCCTACCTGGAGTACTCCTCGCTCTGCCAGTTGACGCGCGGAACCGGCAAGCGGCTCTGGTTTCTCGCCGATCCGGTCGAGGACGATCCGAACAGGACCATGGCGGACTACAGGGCGCACTACGAGCAGACAGTCACCGCTTCGCTCCTCTTCCCGGAAGTCGATTCGTACGAGGTGATGCCCTGGCCGGAGCGCATCTACGGCCGCGTGCCGGCCGAGTACGCCACCGAGATCGATAGCGTGATCGCGGCGCTGCAGGACATGCACAACCAGCCGGGAGGGTCCGGCAGCACGGTGTCGGGCGCGAACATCGGCGTCCTCCTCTCCGATACCGCCCAGCTCCAGCGCGAGCCGCCGAATCCGGGCGACCTGGACGGCCTGTTCGGCCTGGCCATGCCGTTGCTGCAGCACGGCGTTCCGGTCCAGGTTGCCTCGCTGGACCGAGCGGCCGATCCCGGCTACCTGCGGCCATTCAAAGCGCTCCTGCTCTCCTACGACTTCCAGAAGCCGCCAAACGCGCGCGTCCAGGCCGCGATTGCGCAGTGGGTGCGCGACGGTGGCTGCCTGCTCTTCTTCGGCGGATCGGACGCCTACAACTCCCTTCCCGACTCCTGGTGGCGGCAGGCCCGACTCGATGCGCCGCAGCTTGATCTCTGGAGCCAGCTCGGCCTCGGCATCTCCGGCCGCGCGCGGACCGTCTCGGCGCCGCGCGAGGATTCGTCGCG
>DATGJU010000493.1:0-2931 GCA_035295045.1 Chthonomonadaceae bacterium | reverse complement strand
CACCGAAACGATCCGAAGGGCATGGCGGCGGCGCTGGAGGCCTGGGACGACGCGCTGCCCGGAATCCTGGACGCGCTTCGGCCAGGCGACCTGTTCCTGATCACGGCCGACCACGGCAACGACCCGACGACGCCCTCGACGGATCACTCGCGCGAGCACCCGTTCCTGCTCGCCTACGGGCCGGCCCTGCGGTCCGGCGTCGATCTCGGCGTTCGGGCCACCTACGCGGACATCGCGGCGACGATCCGGGAGACGTTCAGTCTGGGAGCCGGGGAGCACGGGGCAAGCTTTCTCGAAACGCTAGGCGGCGCAGCCGCGCCGGGCCGATAGACGACCCCGCGCGCCTGCGCCGCAGCAATGGGGCCGCCGGCGCCCCTGGAACGCGGCGCCGCATCGCCGGGGCAAAGCGCGGACGCGCCCGCGCGCCCAAGGCAGGCCTCCGTAGAATGCGGCGACGCGTCGCCGCATTGCCAACGCGGACGTGTCCGGGCGCGCTGACGGCGGCGGCTTCGGATCAGGCCTTCTTGACGACGACCTTCTGGTTGGAGGCCTTGACGAGCGCGCCGAAGAACTCCTTCAGCTTCGTGTAGTCGCTCGCGGGCACGCGGCCGGGGCGGACCGTCATATCGCTGGTGATCGTGACCGTGCGGCCGTCCGCCGACTTGGCGAGCTTGCGGTGGTACTCCTCCAGCGGGTTGACTAGGTTCAGGTCCGCGGGAATGTTGCCCGTCGTGTAGCCCTGCGGCAGGTCGATCGTGGTCTCGGTGTGCGTGTTGGAGGCATCCTCCTCGACGACCGGCCAGGTGCGCTTCTCCTGCGTGTAGGGATTGGCGCTTACTCCGTTTCCGCCGATGCTCAGTGGAACGATCAGCAGGTCATCGGCCGATTCGGCGAGGGTGGGCGCCGTTGTCTTCAGCTTGAACACGAAAGGCCCCGTCTTGTCTGTGCCGTCTGGCAGGTCGTACGACTTCAGCGTGCCGCCGTTCGCGAAGCGCTGCGCCATCTTCTCCATCATCTCCTGGCGCTGGGCCGGCGTCAGTGAGCGGACCGTGGCGCGCAGGCTCTGGCCCGACTCGCCGCGCATCGTCACCTCGAACTCGGCGTCCGCGGAGCCGTCCGCCTTCAGCGCGACGTGGGACTTGACGTCCACGCCGTTGTCCTTCGGCTGGTAGCTGGGGATGGTCTTGAATTCACCTTTGCCGTCGCCGACGACGAGCGCCTCGACGCCCCGATCGCTGTAGGGAATGTCGCCGTAGGCGCAGGTCTCGGCGGTAGCGTCGAGCCAGACCTCCTTGCCGGAGACGTTGGCCACGGCGATGCAGTGGTTGAATGCGTTCAGGGTCGGCAGGCCGATGCTGTTGGGGCGCCGCTCGTCCGCATGCAGGAGGACCGGCCTGGCCTTGATTCCGGCGAGGCCGAGCATAGTGATCAGCAGGTTCGCCTTGTCCTTGCAGTCGCCGTACCGCTTATCGTGTACTTCGGTGGCGGCGTGCGGCTTGAACGCGGAGAGGCCGAACTCCAAACCTACGTAGCGCGTCCGGTTCGCAACCCAGTCGTAGATCGCGCGCGCCTTCTCGTCGTCTGTGGTCTTGCCCTTCACCAGCTCCTCGACCGTGGCCTTGATGGCCGGCGTCGCCTTGGCCTGCGGCGATTGGAGATCGGAGAACCAGTGCGCGACGTCCTGCCATGAATCGAGCGACGAGACCTCCATCCAGGAGCCGACCTCGCTCATGCGCGGCATAGAGGGCTCGACGTCGATCGGTTTCAGGTTGGTCCGCTCCCAGACGTACGTTTTGGTCTTGCCGTCGGTGGAGAGGGTCGTGACCGGCTTCAGCGCGTCGTCGTTGTAGACCTTGAAGCTGAGCTTCTTATCGGCGGGCGCCTTCAGCGTATAGCGGCAGAGCCCCACCGGCTCCAGGCCCGAGAAGCCCCAGTAGGTCCAGAACTGGCCGGGCATCAACAGCGGGCGGGTGATCTCCTCCCAGGTGTAGTCGATAACGCAGTCGTCCTCGATGGCGGGCATGGAGAAGCCGACGCCCTGCGCGTCGTCGTACATCAGGTATTCGTGGTAGGGCGACGAGACGCGGATGTCGGCAGGCTTGACCTCGACGACCGTGCCGTCCTTCTTGATCGTGCGCGCGCTGATGACGTGCAGGTCCTGGTAGCTGGAGTTGTATGGCAGGTTGACTTCCGCGAGGTCGCGAGCCCGCTCATTGAAAAGCTTGTAGGAGATCCGGTAGCGCGCGACGATGGTGCCGTCCGACTTGACCGTGACGTTGCCGATGTCCAGCAGTCGGGCGTAGTTCGCATTCGGCCACTGAGTGCCTGCCGGCGCTGCCGCGATGGCCGCCTTGAGCTCGGGGTCGACGATTGCGGCAGCGGACTTGGAAGACGCCGCTGGTTTAGACTGTTTTGCGGGCGGACCGGCCAGCGCAGTCGTGGCCGGCGCGAGGCAGGCGGCTAAGGCGAGAAGCGGGAGGGACACGCGAGCGGACCGGGAAAGGCACATGGTAAATCTCTCCTTGCGCGTTTAGCGTCTGCGCCGGGACGTCGTAAAAGTCGGGCGGACGCGCCGCCAACGCGCGCCCATGGGCCGTTGAAGGGCCCGGCAGAATGTTATTTTATCAGAGGGAATCGCAGAATGTCGGGATTATGGATCAGTACGCCCAAATTAGCGGCGATTGCGCCGAGTGAGGGAGCTTTATCCACAGATTTCACAGATCGCACAGATTGAAATTCGAATACTTGGGACGGGTTCGGGACAGAGCGCATGGGCGGACCGGGGGTGGCTGGCTTTGGGCGAGGCTGGGGTTATTTTTCTGAGTTTATTTGGGGTTATTTCGGAATTCTTGCGCTGAAGAAGTGGTTTGCGCCGATTGGCGCGGCTGGGGCCGCTCTTTTGGCGCCCATCTGGGGATCGAAGATGTCAGC
>DATGJU010000492.1:0-6303 GCA_035295045.1 Chthonomonadaceae bacterium | reverse complement strand
CGCGAGATTGCCGGCGCCCGCATCGGAGATGCGCTCCGACCAGCACATCTGGAATCGGCGGAGCGCGCGCAGATGCCTGAGCGAGTCGAGACCCGCGTCGGTGATCTGCATCTCGCGTCCGCTCAGGTCCAGCTCCTCGATCTGCGGCATGTTCCGCAGCGCCAGCGTTCCGGCGTCGGTGAGCCGCTTGGAGCCGGACGCGTCGATTCGCGTCAGCTTCGCGAGCTTCGCCAGGCGCGGCATGGCGGCGTCGGTCAAATGGCCGTTGGCTTGCAGGCCGGTGAGTCCGTTTTCCGACATCAGGCCGCAGACGGCCTCCCAGTCACGATTAGCGACCTGGCCGCGCAGGAGCAGGTCGTTCCGCTTCCAGTCGATCGAGAACGCGGGCGGCGCGGCCAATGGCGAGGCGGCCGCACCACCGGCGCTCCAAGCCGAACGGGTTCCCGTCTCGGCCTGGACCGCAGCCGGAACTCGGTCCGGAACCGCCGAGCTCCTTGCGTCACCCGCGCCGTTCGGCCCCGCCGTGCTGCCGCTGCCTTCGGCCGGCGTCGGAGCTTCGTCCGCGGCTGCCCGGGCTGCCGCCGCGTCGAGCAACGCGGCGGCATCGTCGAGCCCGCGGCGGCGCGCTCTCTCTGCGGCCGTGCGGCCGGCCGCGTCCCGGACCGTAGGGTCCGCGCCGTGGCGAAGCAGCATGGCGGCGATCGCGGCCGCACGTTCCGGCTCGCCGGGAAGCTGCATGAGGGGCGTCCACTGCCCGGTCCGTTGTCGCGCGAGCTCCGGCTCCGCGCCCAGCACCTCGCGCAGCCGGTCCACCGCGCCTATAGTCGCGAGGGACCGGATGTCCCTGCTGGCCGGCGTCAGCACGTCGATCGCGCGCTCGGCGCCGGACCAGATGGCGAACCAGAGCGGCGTTCCTCCGTGCGACCGATCGACGGGATCGGTCTCCGCGCCACGCGCGAGGAGCAGCGTGGCGACACGCGCAGAGTCGTTATACGCCGCCTCGTGCAGCGCTCGCGTTCCGCGCCGCGCGTATTCGAGGTCCGGCGACACGCCGAGGTCGAGGAGCAGCGCCGCGACGTCCGCGCGATCCTGGCGGGCGGCAGTGAAGAGCGGACCCGGCGCCGCCAGAAGCTGCGGCCGGCGCGCGACGATCGCCTGCGCTGCCTGCCGATCCACCGCCATGCACGCCGCCGCAAACGCGTCCGCTTCATCCTGCGGCACAGTACCGGCCGGTACCGCCTGGGGCGGAGTCACCGGGGCGCCCGCCTCGGCGCCCGGCGGATGGGCCGGCCCGCGCGCAGTTCTGTCGATGGCCGGCCGCAAGAGCGCGGCCATCTCGGTCAGGCCCCGGCGCAGCGCGCGCTCGCGCAGGGGATCCTTCGAGGCGTTCGGATCGTCGCCGGCCGCCGGCTCCGGGCTGCCGCCGTGGGCGAGAATCCAGCGGGCGAGCGCCAGGTCGTTGCGCTGGATCGCCAGGCCGAGCAGGTATCGGGCGCCGTTGCCGTATCCGCCCATGCCGAGCATCTGCCAGGCGGGGTCGTCCCAGTCGGACCTGCGGCCGATCTTAACGCTTCGCGCGTAGATCGCCTTCAAAAACCAGAGTATGTCGCCGCGCACGTGCAGGTTGTAGAGCGCCTGCATGTCGTACGGCTCGGCGCCGCGCTCCAGGAGCAGCCGCGTCAGCGCGTCGCGCATGGGATGGGGCGGCCGGCTCTCCTCGCCGCCGCCGATGACGCCGACGAGCGGAGTGTACCGGCTGTCGCCGGCCATGAAGTACGCGTTGGGATCGGCGCCGCAGTCGAGCAGGACGCGGGCGATTGCGACCGACCTGCCCGCGGCTTCCGGTCGCGAGATACGCGCGAAGCAGACGTAGAGCAGCGGCTCCCAGCCCTTCGGCCCGACGTCCTTCCAGAGGTCACCGCTATCGCCGGGGCCGCTCCGCGCGGCCGAAGGCGTGCCGGTCGGCTTCGCCGCCGCGCCCGGATCCGCTCGGAGGATCCGCCGAACCTCGGACAGCTCGCCGCAGACCGCCGCCGCCGCGAGACTGGCTGTCGCGATTTCTGGATGTCGGCGGAGGAGCGAATCGGCGGTGCGAAGCGCCATCCGGTGGTCGGGTCCGCCTCGCACGTGGTGGTCCGGGCAGGCGTTGTCGAGGAACCAGGCGACAAGCGACTCGGTGGCGCGGCCTTCGGCGCGGGCCGTGGCCGGCGCCGCGTGCGCGACCGCGCGCGTGAGCGCCAGCCAGCCTGAATGGCCGTGCTCTACCGCGAGGGCGTGCTGGACATCGCGGAGCGCGGGCTGCGCCGGCGCGCCCGGGTAGGCTCTTCGCAGGCGGGCGCGCGCCTCCTCGTCGCCGGACTGGATGGCCGCGAGCCAGCGCTTGGCGCTCTTCTTCAAACTGTCGATCGGGCCGGCGGGAGAGTCGTGACGGGGCATGGCAACCTTCCTTCCATTGCGTGCCTGCCGTCCGCTTATATCAGGCTGGAAGAAGGTTTGAAGCGAGTTTGATACCGCTTGGGGTGGGAGATCTCTCCCTTGCCGCGGACCGGAGGCGCCCCTCAGCGCTCTGCCGACATTGTGGCGCAAGAGGCGCCGGTCCGTCAAGGGGGAAGGCCCGCACGGTTCAGAGTTGGCGCGCCATTGCGGCTCGATCGCCGGTTTCGCGGAGCGCCGCTACTCGGATCGGCCTGTCAATACGGGGATACAGTTGCGCCGGAAAGGCGTTTGAGCGCCGCTGTGAGGACGATCAGGTTGAGAACAAGGTAGATGGGGGCGACAATCAGGCTGATCAGGCCCCACCAGCCACAGATCAGGTTGATCGCGGAGTAGCCGAGGCCCCATTTGAGCGCACAGTTTCTGCAGAAAGCGCCCTGCCGCGCGAGCTCGAACCGCGTAATGAACATGCCGATGTTGCACCGGAACGCGGCGGCCGTAGTGGGCGCGGTCGAGACTTTGCAGAATTCACACGCAACCGGCTGCGCGGCGCTGCACCGATCGACGGTAAGGTGCTTAAGCTGAATGCCGAATTCCGACAACTGGCCGGCCAGCTCGGCGCCGGTCGCGTCGTGCAGCCGGGTCAGCTCGACCGCCGAGGCATTCGCCGGGATCTCCATTTTAAGCGCTGCGTCGGACAGTACAGTCGTCGCCAGCGTGGCCGCGAGCGCGTTGCCGGCCGGGACGAGGTTATCCAGGGCTGCGGCACGCGAATCGGTCCAATCCAGGTAGAGCTTGAACGATCTCATTTCGGTGCTCTTCCTTGCATCATCACGCACATGGCGATAGAGGCTGGCCACGAACTGGCAGGGGTCCACGACCTGGACGATCATCGTGCCGGTGATTTCAAATCGTCGAAGCGCCGTGCCTGACGCCTGCGCCATTCTGATCCCCACACTCCATGGAATCGAAATCGGGCCGGCAGGAAGCAGGTAGCAGCCGGCGTCGAGCGCTCGGCCACGATAGCGCGGCGTCGGCGGGCGCTCGCGCAGCGTCGGCAGGAGCGCAGGGACCATGACGTGGCTCCCAGCGGCGACGAAACAGGCGGGCGCTCCGTACCTCGCAATGACGCCGACCTGTCCCTCCGGTACCACCAGCGGAGCGTCGAGCGGTATTCCCGCCTGATCCGTCTCTCCCAAGACAGCAAACATTGTCGGCGCCGGCGCGGAGGGTTCCATCGGTCAACTCCTCGTAACAACCAGACTTATCGCAGGGCAATTACAATGCCCCGGCTGCAATTCCTCCTTTGCCGCCGACTCCTCTCGTGCCCCGGTCGCTCTCCGCGAACGCGTGCGGATTCGCCAGGTGAGCCTGCCTCGCGGCAAATGACAGCGCGGTGAGGTCTCGGCGCGCGCCCCGCGGTCGATTCGTTCGCCACAGCGCCGCTCGGCGTCGGGTATAATCGGCCATCAACCGGATCCGCCTGCAATCGCATACCGCCAATCGCCTCACGCGATCCGAATAGGGCTCGGCGTCAAGGACTCGAAAATGAACAAGGTCTTAACTGCGGTCGTCCTCCTCCTGAGCGCGAGCCCGTTCAGCGGCGCGCGCGCGGCCGGCGCGGCAAAGCACGCCGAAATCCAGCGCGCCGTGGACCGCTCCGCGGCGCTGCTCGCCCAGAGTATCGCCGAGTACCCCAAGCACAACACCTGCTTCTCATGCCATCATCACGGCGTGCCGGCGCTGGCGCTCTCGCTTGCCCGCTCGCACGGTCTCTTTACGGACGGCGCGGACGGCAAATCGGTGGCGGCCGCCGCGGATACGATCGAGCAGCAGACCGCGAAAGACCTGCGGGGCGATCTTGAGAACTATCGCAAAGGCGCAGGGCAGCCGGGCGGAGTTACGCGGGCAGGCTATGCGCTATTGGCGCTTCAGGCGTGCGGGACGAAGGCGGACGACGTCACCGCGGCCGTCGTGGGCTTCCTGCTGCAGAAGAACGAGGATAAGGGATTCTGGCCGGCGGGCTCGAACCGGCCGCCGGCGGAGGCCAGTCCGTTCACCAATACGCTTCTCGCGATTCGCGCGCTAAGGGCGTACGGCGCGCTGGCGGATAAGCCTGCAATCGATTCGCGCATCGAGCGCGCCCGGCAGTGGCTGGAGCAGGCGGAGCCGAAGGAGACCGAGGATCGCGTCTTCCAGTTGTGGGCGCTGTCCGAGGCGGGCGCGTCGCCAACTGTTCTTGACAAGTGGACAAAGGCGCTGGTCGCCGAGCAGCGGCCGGACGGCGGCTGGGCGCAGCTTCCCGGCGCGGCGACGGACTGTTACGCGACGGCGACTGTGGTCGCAATGCTACGGATTTGTGGATTGGCGCCTGGGACGGATCCGGCCCTGCAGCGAGGAGTCGCCTATCTGCTTCACGCGCAGGAGGCGGACGGCTCGTGGCACGTAGTCAGCCGCAGCAAGCCGGTCCAGCCCTACTTCGAGAGCGGTTTCCCGCACGGCCGCGACCAGTTCATCTCCGCCGCGACTACCGCCTGGGCAATCTGCGCGCTCACTCTCTGCGATCCCGCCGTCCCGGCGAAGTAGTCGGAGCGGGCTGGTGCGCGCGTGTCCCGTCGTGAAGCCGCATGGTGATCGCGCAACGCCGCTGGACCGCTGATCCAGGAGGCGCGGCCCACGTTCGGCGATCATACCCGGGCGGGCGTATAGCAGGACTTAGAACTGCCGAACGGCCCGGCGCAGGTGGACGGGCAGTCGAACAGGAGCCCGGGCGTCCGGCACAGGCACTCCGCAAGCTGCTCATCGGTCCCCATAAGGATTACGAGAGGGACGTCCATGCCATCGTCCTGCTCGGCGGATACCGTGGTGAAGCCGTCCCAGCCCTTCGTGTCGTACACGCCCCGAACTGCACGCACCTGCTCGACATCGAGACCGGGGCCGCGCTGACTACCCTCGGCGTGCGATCGCACCGCGGTATCGATCTCCACCAGCCTCCGCGCGTTGACGAGCTTTCCTGCGAAGAGTGCAACCGCCACGCCGAAGGCGATAAGCGGCAGGAACCAGCCGGAGTAGTGCAGCAGAAAGATGCCGCCTGCGGCCGCGATCACTCCGACGGCTCGGGTGTAGACGCGCGACCGATTGACTGCCGCGGGCCCGGTGAAAAGCGCGAGGCGGCTGCCATCGCGCCGGACCTCGATCTGGCCTGCAAGGCTGCCATGCGCAACGGCGACTCGCTCCAGGGCTTCCGTCATCAAGAATTTCGTCATTGCGGAGTGTTCCTTTGCCTATGTCCGCGGTGTCGAATGCGTTGGTGTCGGCTCAACCGGACGATCCGATTCGTTCCGTTCGCCCGTGTTACCAGACTGCCCTATTTTAGCCAGGATCGAACCCGTGCGCGTCCGCGGATCGGCGGATTGTGAGCCAGTGAGCCGGCCAGCCGGGCTCTGGCGTCCGAGTCGGCGGCCGGCCGAGTTCTGATCTGCGCATCGCCGCGGCCTGGTCTGACCGGCTCACGCTGAACACACTGTAGCGCCGTCAAGTGAATTCTGGGTGAAAGCTCGGGCCCCGCGTGAGAAGTAGCGGCCGGACAAGGAGAGCGGCATGTAGGTGTGGAACAGGTCGCCGGTAGGGCCGCTGGAGTGGAGCGCTGCCTTCGGATAGGTGCTTCACGCCGGATGCGTCTGTTCGTGACCCGACTGACGGCGCATTCAGCAGGGCCGATGCAAGCCGGCGCGGTAGTAGGCTCGGGCCGCTCCGCTGAAGGGACTGGAGGACGCCGTGTTCGAGTGGCGTCGCCGCAAGAAGCCTCAGGCGCCGACAGAGAGGCCGCCACAGCACATCCTCGAAAGCCCGGGCGTTCGGCTGCAGCGG
>DATGJU010000491.1:0-8062 GCA_035295045.1 Chthonomonadaceae bacterium | reverse complement strand
CTGGACAGATTCACGGGCGAGCGCGACGAAGCCGCCAGTCACGAGCTGTTCGACCTCACGATCGCCGCCTTGATACTGCTCGGGCGCGCCGACAACTACCTTGACGGCGTCGTTCACGCTTACGAGCTCCAGCTTCTCGCGACGCTCGGATACGCGCCCGTCCTCGACCGGTGCGTCGTGTGCGGAGCGGCGCCGGGCCGTGGAGCGGGATTCAGCCCCGCTCTTGGCGGAATCGTCTGCAGGGACGACCGCCACAAGGCTGGCGACGCGCTGCCGGTCTCCGTGGAGGCGACGGAGCTTTTGCAGGCCTTACAGGAGTCGGATGCCGAGCGGGCGCTTGCGCTCAGGCCGTCGCCGAAGGCCGCTGCCGACACGGCGAAGGCCCTCCGCTGGTTCGTCCGATACCGGTCGGAGCGCGCGCTTAAGAGCGCCGATTTCCTGGATCAGCTTCGCGCCACGGCGTAAACGGCGGGTTGGGCCCATAGGGCCTATGCGACCTATAAGACCTATAGGGCATATAGCGCTGTCCTACCGGAGTGCGGCTTCAGCCGATTGCATCCGGCGGCGGTGTTAGCAGGTCCTGGATGAACACGACAAGGTTCTTGCCGGCCGCCTTCGCCGCGTAGAGCGCTCGGTCGGCGCTCTGGATGAGGCTCTCCGCGTCCGATGCGTCGGCGTCAAACTCCGCGGCTCCTACGCTCACCGTAATGCGGCGGTGAGGGAACTCGTGGCGCTCGACGGCCTCGCGCAGCCGCTCGGCGACGACGTGCCCCTGGCTGGACCCGGTCAGCGGCAGGATGGCCGAGAACTCCTCGCCACCGTACCGCGCCACCAGGTCGCCCTCCCGGACCGTGTCTCGCAGTACCTGTGCGACTTCGCGGAGGACCTGATCGCCCGCCGGATGGCCAAGCGCGTCATTATAGGCCTTGAAGTTGTCCACGTCGATCATGAGGAGAAGGACGGGGTAGGAGTACCGCTGCGCGCGCGCGATCTCCTCGCGCAGGCGATCGTGGAACGCGCGGCGGTTCGCCAACTCGGTCACGGAGTCGGTGGTGGCGAGCCGCTCCCAGTCCTCCTTGGCCTCGGTCAGTCCCCGGCAGCTTCGGATCAGCTCCGCCTTCACGGCCTCCAGCTCGTCGACTGTTTGCAGGAGCTGAGCAGTCCGTTCCGAAGCTTCGCGGCTCCGCTCATCGAGCGATTCGTAAGCATCGCGCAGGCTGCGGTATACGCGCAGGTTGTTGCGGTTGATGAGGAGCAAAGAGGCGAGCAGGGCGATGACCGCAACGACGGCAGCGATGATCAGGCCGGCGGTCAAGCGTCAAACCCGTCGATTCGTGCCGGCATAGCGCGCATGTCCTTACCAGTCGCGATGGGGAGCAGCATTCCGCGTTACTATGTTGTATCGCGGCGCGGAAACATCGCGTATCGGTAAGATTCATGGTTAATCGACGCCGGGGGCAAAAACCGGCATTGTTGGCAGGCGGGATTCGCCGCAAACGACTCAGTTGAACTCTCCGATGCCGACGCCGAGCGTCTCGCCCGCCGGGCCGCGCGCGAAGCTTCGCGAGAACGGCAGGCCCTTGATGCGAAGCGTGAAGAACACCTCGCGGTCCGGCCGGAAGGCGAATGGCGCCTCGGTGTACGTTACGCTGGCCTCGAGGCAGTCCCACTCGTGAACGGCCTGGACATTCACGCTGTCGAATTTGTTGGTGCCGCCGTTGTACCGCAGCAGGCCGAACAGCTTCCAAGTCCGGCCGGCGGGAGTTTCGAACTGCATGTTGATCTGGCTGAACTTACGCCGGATTCCGGGCTGCTGCGGATCGATCTGCGAGACCAGGTCGACGGCAAAGTCGTCCCTGGCGCGGAGTGCGATACGGTTCGTGACCGAGAACAGCTTGCCGGTATTCGGGTCGTAGGTGCTCAAAAGATCGAACCGGAAGCTGGAAGTAGGCCGCCACATCATGCGCGTGGAGAGCGACTGGAACGGCCGCAGCGCGGACGTGCCGAGCAGGTCGTACCCGGCACGCGCCGTCAGCTGGAAGTGCTTGTCGTCCAGATAGCCCGCCTCGGCAGTGAGGCTGTGCGACCGGCCGTAGGTATCGAACTGGAACGGCGTGCCGCCCTCCGGCTGCGAGTAGTCGTAGCGGAAGTCGATGCCGCTCCGGCCGAGAAGATGCTGCCGGAGCGCCGTCTGCTCGCGCACGATGTACTGCGCCGCGCCGTCACTGTATAGCCGCTGCTCGAACCCTCCGCCTGTCGTCAGCTCCGTCCGGCCCTTCAAGAGCGGGAAGGGCTGGATGACGACGCCGAGCAGCGCGCGGTCATCCTGGAAGTTGTGTGAAGGCTCCGAGTAGCGGCCGATTCCGAAGTCGAAGTGCAGCGGCAGGCTGTGAAGGAACCCGCCTTTGAAGTTGTAGGTGTCGGACGTGAGCGTCAGCTCAGGCAGCCGCTCCAGCGTCCCGAACGCGGAGTTGTCTGTCTGCACTCCAATGGGGGTCGTCTTGTTCGCCTGGAGCGTCAGGTTGTATTCACGCGCCGTATGCGAATATTGAAACTGGGAGTCCAGACGCGCGGACCGGCTGGCGAAGTTCATCCCCCCGATGTCCGAGTCTGAGGTCGTCCGCGACAGGTCGAGGCTATACGTCAGCGTATTGCGGCTCGCGCCGGCCGCGCCGAAATCGAATGACTGGTGGTAGCTGCCGGTGAACTGGCTGGAGCTGAACACGCTGCCGGCGGATCCGGAGGTCGTCCGGTTGAGGCCGAGCGACAGGTCCGTCATCACTCCGTGCGAGGGGTCGGTGTGGTTGAAGTTGAACCTCGTCGTATCGTTGGACTGGCTGCTGCCGATAAGCTCGCTGTTATTCTGGATCTCCTCGTCGAACGCAATGCGGTTGTTGCTGCCGATGCCCTGCTGGTGTTTGAAGCTGCCCGTGAAGTCCCGCCCGAAGCCCTCGCCGAAATAGCCCTGCAGCGCCAGAAGACCGCCGTTCTGCGGACCGAGCCCCGTGCCTAGCGCCGGCAGCCGGCCTGTCGAGCCGCCGCCGATCGAGTTTACGATTTGTCCGGAAAAGCTGCCGGTGAAGCCGCCGTTCTGTGGACCGAATCCCGATGTGTTGAACTGGCTGGTCTGCTTGCCCGCCAGATACTCCTGCTCGAAGCGCCCGCCCTCGCCCTTCTTCTGCGTCAAGTCCAGGCGCACGAACGTGGCGGCAGTCGAGCCCTCGGGGAAGCTGTACGGAAAGCGCGCGTAGTAGCCCTCTATCTGGTTCTGGCCGAACTCGGGCAGGTAGTCGGTGCGCGCGCGCCGAACGCGCGGATTCAGGTTGAGCGGGATTACGATGTACGGGATCGTGATAACCTTGACGCCGAAGAAGAAGACCGACACGCGATGCAGGACCAGCTTTTCGCCGGGGAACAGCTCGCCGTCGCCTATGCGGAACTCGTAGTGGTGGAAGTGCTCCCGGCAGGTGGTAGCGATAAACTCCTGAGCATAGAAGTAGCCGGTCGTCGTGCCGGCCGCGTTGGCGCCGGAGAGATAGACCGGCTCGGTAACCTGTTCGCGAATGAACTCCGGAAGCAAGACGCCGCGCGGATTGATCAGGCGGAAGGAGCGAGAGGCGGGGAAGACGTGGATCGAATCGGCGTATGCCGTTGCGCCCTGCGTCTCGATTCGCGCATTGCCGCTAAGGACGATCTCACGACGCAGGTTTCCTTCCGCATGGTCGGCGGAGATGGTGGTGTTCTGGACTTTTACGACGACATTTTCGTCCAGCACGAAGTCGCCGTTCGGATTGACGAAGCTGCGCTTATCCGCGGAGATCGTGATGTCCGGCGATGGCGGAGGGCCTGCGGCCTGCGGCCCAACCTCTGAAGGGCGCGGGGCTCCGGACTGCGGCGCCTGGCCCGCTGTCGGCGCGAGAGGTTGGCCGGGGGGCGCCGCCTGCGCGGGCTGTGCCGCCGCGCCGCCGGGCGACTGGCCTCCCGCGGACGGCGCCTGGGTCTCAGATGGCGGATCGGCCGGTGGAGTGTTTGCGCCAGGCTGGATGCGCGCGTCCGCCGGCAGGCCGGCGGCGCGGCGCGCGGCCGGTCCATCCGGAAACGCCTGGCCGCGCGCGCTCTGACCTGCCACAAGAAGCGCCAGCGGAACGATAAGCAGGGGTTTTCCTGAGGTGGAGGGACGGCAGAGGTTGTTCACTTGCTGTGTTCTCATGCCGCCCCATTATAGCATAAGCCGCCTGGCACAATTGCGGGCATTCCCGACGCGCGCCGAACAGGCCGCCGGCGAGGTCCGAACCTAATAATCCACCCGGCGGTATGCCATAATGCACGTAGATTGGAGAGGTTCCCTTAATGGATTTCGACGTAGGCGACGAAGTGCAGAGTTCGGACGCTCCCGCAATCGCGACGGCTGAACCTGTTGTAGCGCCACCTGTCTACAGTATCGTCGCGGACGGCCTCAGCAAGCGGTTTGGGAACAAGACGGCCGTCGAGGACGTGAGCCTTCGCGTAGGGCAGGGCGAGTTCTTCGGTTTTCTGGGTCCGAACGGCGCCGGGAAGTCGACCACGATCCGCATGCTGTGCGGACTGCTGCGGCCCGATTCCGGGCGCATTTCCGTGGCCGGCATCGACCTTATGGCGGATCCGCTCGGCGTGAAGCGCAGTATCGGCGTCCTCCCGGAGGAGACCAACCTCTACGACAGGCTGACGGGCGAAGAGTTCCTGAACTTTTCCGGCCAGATGTACGGCCTCCGGCGCGAGGAGACTCGCGTGCGTGCGGCAAGCCTGCTGGAGCTGATGGAGCTGACGGAGGACCGCAAGAAGCTCATCGTCGACTATTCGATGGGCATGCGGAAGAAGGTCGCGCTCGCCGCCGCGATGATCCACCGTCCGAAAGTTCTCTTCCTCGACGAGCCGTTCAACGGGATCGATCCGATCTCCGTCCGCGCGATCCGCAACGTTATGCGGCACCTGATCGCCCGCGGCGCGACGATCTTCATCACCTCTCACGTGATGGAGGTGATCGAGCGCCTCTGCACGCGCGTCGCGATTATCAACCAGGGGCGAATCGTGGGCGAGGGCACGCTGGCCGAGCTGCGCGCCATGGCGAACGCCGACAGCGTCACGTCGCTCGAGGACGTCTTCCTGACACTCGTCGATGCGCGCGCCCAGCCGGAGACGCTGAACTGGCTGTGAACTTGTGGCTTGTGACTTGTGACTTGTGACTTGTCGGATGTGTTGCGTATCACAAGCCACAAGCCACAAGCCACGAAAAAGGATCCTCGATGACGGCGATTCGGCTGCTGTTCTGGCTGAAGTGGAAGCTGCTGCTGCGCGGAAACCGGCTGAGCAAGTCGCAGATGGCCGGCAGCATCCTGCTCATCGTCGTCCTGCTTCCGGTCTCTATCGCAATCGCGCTGGGCTCCGCCTACGTGTTCAGCATGCCGCCCAAGAGCGACACGGTAAACTGGCTGCTCGGCGCATTGCTGCTGATCTACCTCTTCTGGATATTCGTGCCGATCCTTGGCTTTTCGCTCAACGATTCGTACGACATTTCCAAGCTGTTCGTCTATCCGGTGACGATGCGGCAGGTTTTCGCCGGTACGATCGCCGGCACGCTGCTGGACCGCCCCACCATTCTTCTGCTCCCGACATTCGCGTCCATCCTGTGGTGCTTTCGCCATGGCGCCATCGCGCTGCTGATCGATATCGCCGCCCTCGCGCTCTTCCTGCTCCACACGCTGGCTCTCAGCCAGGCGATACTGATGGCCGGAGCGGGCCTGTTTCGCAGCAGGCGGTTCCGCGATGCCGCCGCCGTCCTGATTCCGCTGCTCTCCATCGCCTACTACCTGCGGTACGTGGTGGCGCGGCACGCGCGGCTGGAGCAGCTTGCCGCGCTGTCCCACAGTCCCTCCTGGACTGTTATCAGCTCGCTTCCGCACGGCTGGGCGGCGCGAGCGATCTATTCGGCGTACGAGGGGAGGTACAGCGAATCACTGGCGGACCTCGCCGTCATGGCCGGAATTACGTACCTGACCATCGTGGTCGCCGGCCGCCTGCTGCAGCGTATCTATGCCGGCGAGACCGCGAGCGCCCCGGCGCGTATACCAGCGACCCCGCCTGAAGCGGCGCCCGCGCGCGCGCTCGCGACGGCGACCGACGCCGCGCCGGACCGGCCCTCGCTCTGGACTATCCTACCGCACTGGACGCCGCCCGCCATACGCGCGGTCGCAGAAAAGGAGTTCCGCTACCTGGCGCGCGACCCGTACTACAAGATGGTGCTGGTCAACCTGATCTGGCCGCTGGTACCGGTGATCATCTCGCTGCGAAGCGCCGCCGGAGGCGACACCATGGGCCTGGGCGTCTCTCAGACGGGCTGGCTGCTCTGGATGGCGCCGCCGATGATGACCTTCTCGCAGATGAACCTCTGCTTCAACATCTTCGGAACGGAGGGCGGCGCGATCGGCACGTTCTTCCTGTTCCCGGTGGACCGGCGGCAGATGGTGATCGGCAAGAATGTGTTCCACTTCTGTGTGCTCTCCTTCGTCAACATGGCTATGATCGGAATCGTCCTGGCGATCTCGCACGACCTCTCGAAGAGCGCGCTGCTTTTCTACTGGATGGAGCTGGCACTGCTGGTCAATCTCGCGATGGGCAATATGTTCTCCATCTATTTTCCGGCGCGCGTGGTGCTGCGTGGCTGGCGCGTTCAGAACCGCTCCTCCGGCGAGGGCTGCCTCTATTTCGTCATGTACCTGGGAGTGTGGATCGCCAGCCTGCTGCTGTTCGTCCCGGTAGCGGCGGCGATGGCGATTCCGGTGTTCCACGTCTTCGACATCTCGGAAATCTGGCTCGCCGTAACGCTGCCGTTCGGAATGGCTTATGTCGCCGCGATCTACGTGTTTTCGATCTACCTGGTTCACCAGCTGCTCCCGAAGCGAGAAGAGGCGATCATCGCGAAGGTCGCGCAGGAGCCGCAGTAGGAGTTCTCACACCAAGGCACAAAGCCACGAAGAACATCTGCGGGTGCACAGGACAGAGCGGGCCTCCGCGCCCGCTGATTCGCATGTCCATGTTTCACTTCACGATCAAGGAGAGCCTCATGCCTGAGCAAATGTATCACTCGCAACTGGCGGCGTATCTGGATGGGCTGGTACCGCCGCGCGACCCTGTGATGGCGGAGATGGAGGCCTACGCCCGCGAGGTGAAGTTCCCCATCATCGGAGCCGCGGCCGGCTACTTCCTGTACCAGGTCGCGCGAATTACCGGAGCCAGGCGTGTCTTCGAGCTCGGGTCCGGCTACGGCTACTCCACGGCCTGGTTCGCGAGGGCGGTCCGGGAAAACGGCGGCGGCGTGGTTCACCACGTCGTCTGGCACGAGGACCTGTCGCAGAAGGCTCGCGGCTATCTGGGGCGGCTTGGCTACGACGACATCGTTCAGTACCATGTCGGCGAGGCGGTCGAGACGCTGCGCAACACGGCGGGCCCGTTCGACATGATGTTCAACGACATCGACAAGGACGGCTACCCGGCCTCCGTCCCGGTGATCAAGGAGAAGCTGCGGCCCGGCGGCGTGCTGACCATCGACAACATGCTCTGGCACGGCGCCGTGTTCAATGCGGACGATAAGGACGCCTCGACCCAGGGCGTGCGCGAGGTGACCCGCCTGTTGACGACAGACCCGGACTTCGTCGCCTCGCTGGTCCCGATCCGCGATGGCGTGATTCTGGCGACGTACTTGCCGAAGTAAGCGATGGCCCTCCGGCCCCGACGGATGCAGTCGGCCTTCCGAGGGCGCCCCGGAGCCCGGCCCTGGAAGGCCCTCTCGCAGAGGCGCTGCCAGAGACGAGTCGCATTTAGGCGATGCTGTCGCGGCTCGCGCATATGCCATAATTGTCGCATGAATATGTCCGGTCGCCCGCAGGTCGGGTGGTCGAAAGGGAGCGGGACGATGAAGCGTATATGCAGGGCCATGGTGGTTGCGCTGGCGCTCACGCCGGCGTTGGCACTTCGCGCGGGGACGCCCGCGCATGCCTTCGGCGTCCCGTGTGCGGCGGTGGCCGGG
>DATGJU010000490.1:0-9000 GCA_035295045.1 Chthonomonadaceae bacterium | reverse complement strand
GCGCTGCAGCGGATGGAGCAGCGCGTGGCGGGAGTCGAGCGCAGCATTCGCTCCGGCGCCACGCAGGACGTGATGCAGGTCGGCGGCCGCTGACGGAGTAACGCACGTGCTAACGTTTTGGGAGCTGCTAACGCTGCTGCTGATTGGCGTTCCGATGATCGGCATCTTCTCCATCGTGCCCCTGCTCATCTGGACGCACCACCGGCGCAAGATCGAGGAGATACGTCTCAAGGGCGGCCGCGCTATCGCGGAGGATATCCGCACCGAGTTCGCGACCATCCGCGCCGAGCTGCACGATCTACGCGACACCTGTATGCAGTACGATCTCAGCTTCGACACGGCCCTGCAGCAGATGGAGCGGCGCGTGAGCAAGATCGAGCGGTCCGCCTTCCTCGCCTCGGAATCGCCGACGCAGCACAACGTCTCGGTCGGAAGGTAACCCCGCTCCGCCATGTATCTCCTCAGTCCCCTCGCGCTGCTCTGGGCCGTGCCGATCGGCGGCATAATCGTCGTCATGTACATCCTGAAGCTGCGACGCAAGGATGTAATCGTCTCCTCGACGTTTCTCTGGCGGCAGGTCATCCGCGACGTTCAGGCCAATGCGCCGTTCCAGAAGCTGCGCAGGAACCTGCTGCTGCTCCTCCAGCTTATCGCGGCGGCCGCCATCATCTTCGCCCTTGCCGGACCGGGCTGTCGCCGCACCACGACCGGCGGCCGCAACATCGTCCTTATCATCGACACCTCCGCCTCGATGGGCGCAACCGACGTGTCGCCGTCCCGGCTGGACGAGGCGAAGCGCAAGGCGCACGAGGTGGTGCGGAGCCGCAGGCCGCGCGACCTGACGATGATCATCGCCGCCTCTTCCCGACCGCGTGCGGTCACAGGCTTCACGGACGACGGCGCGGAGCTGGACCGGGCGATCGATGGCCTCATGGTTCGCGACACGCAGACGAATATGCGGGACGCGCTTCAGCTCGCCGCCGATCTGGTCGGATCTCGGAACGAAGGCGAGAACGGAGTCATCGAGCTGATTTCCGACGGCGGATTCGAGTCGCAGGCCTCCGGGAGCGCCGACGGAAGCGTGCAGTACACGCTCGCAAGCGTCAGCCTCAACAAGGCGCACGTCAACTTCCACCCGGTCGGCAAGCGGCAGAACAACGTCGGCATCGTCGGCGTCGATTTTCGCCGCAATCTTGGCTCGGAGAGGACCGTCGAGCTGCTCGTCATCGCGCGCAACTTCTCGCACGAGGCCAAGCGGTTCAACGAGGAGGTCTACGCCGAGGACAACCTGGTCGAGGCGCGCGAGGTGTCGCTCCCGCCGAACGGCGAGGATACCGAGCCGATCGACCTGCCGGAGCCGGATCGGGCCGTCAAGATGCGGATCAAGCTCGACGCCGTCGACGACCTGGCCGGCGACAACACCGCCGCCCTGATCCTGAAGCCGCGCAAGACCCTGAAGGCGCTGCTCGTCGGACCGGAGAACCTGTTTCTCGAGAACGCCTTGCGAGTCGATCCCTCGGTCTCGCTCTCGAAAACCGCCCAGTTCACGTCCGGAAAGGGGTACGACGTCGTCATCTTCAACGACGCGGCGCCGGCGAAACTCCCCGAGGGCAACTACCTGTTCCTCCACTGCACGAGCGACCAGGCGCCGGTCAAGGTGAGCGGCACGGTCGAAAACGTCCAGCCCGCCGACTGGGAGCGCGACCACCCCGTGATGCGCTACGTCGATTTCGGCTCGGAGCGCTTCGGCGCCGCCCTCAAAGCCGTCCCGACCGGCTGGGGAAGGGAGCTCTGCGTGGCCGAGTCCGGCTCCCTCATTGTCGCCGGTGAGAAGGACAAGATGCGCGCGGTGTTCGTCGGCTTTTCCCTCAACGAGTCGATGTTCCCGCTGCGCGTCCCGTTCCCCATCTTCATCTCCAACTGCGTGCGCTGGCTCGGCACCGGCAGCGACGACAGCGAGATCGGGGGATACCACACCGGAGAGGTCGTTACGATTCCGGCGCCGCCTGGTGCGGACCGGATCACGGTCACCAAGCCGGACGGAACGAAGCGCGACGTGAAGGTCGGTCCGCAGGGCGGGGCGAGCTTCGACGATACCGATGAGGCCGGCATCTACCAGGCGGCGGGGGGCGGCTACTCCTACGCCTTCGCCGCGAACCTTGCGAGCGCCAGCGAGTCCGACACGACGCCGCACGACAAGCTCACCATCTCCGACAGCCCGGCGACCGCCGAAGGCCACCGGGTACCGGACCCGGTCGAGTGGCTGCCGTACCTCATCATCGCGGCGCTCGCCGTGCTCGCCTACGAGTGGTGGGCCTTCCACCGCCGCGTCTACGTGAACTGATCGCGGCCGTCGCTTACCGGGATTTCCGGAACCGTTAGCGTGTCGGTCCGGCTGCGGCGCATGGCGCTCCGGCGTAGGCCAGTGACGTGCCGGTGGTGGTTGCAAAGAACTTTCTAACTCGCCCAATAGTGCGCCGCGATGTCAAGGAAATTGTGCAGCAAGCCGATGCCGTGGTCGGGAACGCCGTCCGCATCACTGCCTGCCAGGTCGGGGTGGAACTGCGTTGAGAAGAGGATCCGGCCGGCCGGCTGAGCGTCGTACCGGAGCGCCTGCACCCGGCTACATTCCGCATCGATGGCGACGTGCCGCCGCGACGCGGCCTTCGGGCCGGCAGTTAGGTCCTCGATCAGTCGGGCGCCCGCGAGCCCTACCGGGCGCAATAGCGACACGCCCGGCAGCACGTGTCGTGCCGCCTCCGCTGCGCTTTGGCCATCCCGCCAACCCCCAGGTTCTGGGCAGATACTGCCGCAACGGTAGACTTGGTTATCCGTATCAGGGAGCGTACCAGGCAGCCGGACCGCGCCCGGCATCACCTGGTCCATGTGCCACTGCGAGAAGACGAGCGGATCGTCCGGCCCGGCCGCCAGCCCGGCGAAGAGCGGGTCCTCCCTCTCGCGGACATAGCGAAACGTGCCGACCTCGCCGACACGGGGTTTGGGCGCCCGGGACACGCCGTCGCGCTCCTCGGCGATGGCGACTGGCTCGGCGCCGGCTGGCGCCATGTGCCCGACCGCCTCCCATCCGCCGTAAGCGTAGGCGACGAGCTGATGGCCGCCGCAGACCGCAAGTATCGGGACGCGGGTCCGGCGAATGAGATCGCAGAATCGGTCCAGCTCCGCGGCCCATACCGGCTGCCGAAACGCCTCGGCCCAGTCGGTGTAGCTGCCGGAGAGGAAGAGCGCGAGCAGCGACGGCTCTTCGAGCGCGGCTTCGGTAAGATGCGCGCACCAGAGGTCCTGTACGACGACTCCGGATCGCCACGCCGCCGCCGCGGCGCGCAGCCGACTCAGATTCGGCTCATGGCCGCGGAGATCGCCCGCGGCGGTCCGCTGATCGAACGGATCGATCGTAACGTATAGAATGGTGTTTCGCTGCATGCGCTATCGACTTCGGGCGGAGTCGCCCTGGCGATCCGGTGAGCAATATGGCGGCATCTATCCACTCCCTGGGCTCGGCGCGGCTCCGGTACCCGGCGCCCGACTACCATCCAATCCTGATCACCGAGGTGACGCGGATGCAGCACGACCATTTCTGTGTCGCGGGTTTCGACGTGCACGCCTGCAAAATGGTCCGGCCGCTGCGGCGAAGCGGCGATAACTGGGTCTTTGACGAGTGGCAGCCCGCGTTCCGGGCCGGCCAGCTCGTCGACGCGAAGGCATCCGCGCCGCGGCGGTACGGCCTCCATCCCCACATTCTGGAGGACCTGATGGTCCTCGAGGGCATGGTCGAGCTGGAGTCGTGGACCGGCGCCGAGCTGTTCCGCGCGATGCAGCGATCGGCATTTGAGGCGATAGCCCAGATGCTGGACCGCCGGCCGCTGGAGAACCGGTACGTCGTGGAGGGGACCCAGTGCCGCTCGCTGGGCGGCGTCCGCACCGTTCCGTCGCGAGTGTCCTTTCTGCCACACGGACACGACCGCCTCTGGCTGCAGTTCGACGATGCCGACGGCGAGCCCTATCGGCTGCCGGTGACGTGCGACCGGCTCCGCGCGCTCTTGGATCCCCGCGACGGCAGCCCCGGCGTGGAGGGCGCGAACGCCTGGCTTCGAGCGATGCCGCCGGACGCGCCGCTTGTCCTGCGGATCGGCTTAGGGCGCGGATACGCCGGCGCCGACGGCGAATACGACCCGAAGCGCTGCTACCTGCAGGTCAACGGTATCCTATCCGAGCGCCCGTTGCCGGACCGCGAGCTCCTGGCCAGCCATCCGGCGGGAAGAGACTAGCAGGCAAATGTCGGGTATAATTCTGAACCCATCGCTTTCGGACCCGGTAGTAAGCCGCGAACTATGAGCGCTACGAACGAATGGCAGATCCTGTATACGATCGGACACTCGAACCATGAGGCAGAGCGGTTCCTCGCGCTCCTGCGCCTGCATGGCATCGAGGCGATCTGCGACGTGCGTTCACAGCCGTACAGCCAGTACTGCCCGCAGTTCAACCGCGACGCGCTTGAGCCGGCCTTGCGCGCCGCGGGGGTACGTTACGCGTTTCTCGGCCGTGAGCTCGGCGCGCGGACCGACGACCCGGCCTGCTATCGGGACGGCCGCGTGGAATACGCAAGGTTGGCGGAGACCGAGCAGTTTCGTTCGGGCGTCCGCCGCGTGCTGCGCGCGATGCAGACGCACCGCGTGGCGCTTATGTGCGCGGAGAAGGACCCGCTCACCTGTCACCGGTCGATACTGATCTGCCGCACGATGCGCGCCGACACCGACGAGATTGTCCACATCCTGGAAGACGGCGGGACCGAAACCCAGCAGGAGGCGGAGCGGCGCCTGATGGACACGCTCAAGATCGTCTACCCGGACCTGTTCCACACGGAAGCGGAGCTCATAGAGCAGGCCTACGATCGCCAGGGTGAGCGAATCGCCTACGTGCAGCCCGCCGCGCCATAGATTGGATGCCGCCGTCGGACCACGACACGTTATCGGAGGAACCAATGTGCCGATTCGAATCTGCACGATCGGGTTTACCCGCAAGAGCGCGGAACGATTCTTTACGCTGCTCAAGGAGGCGCGCGTCGAGCGGCTGATCGATACGCGGCTCAACAACGTCTCGCAGCTCGCGGGCTTCGCCAAGCGGGACGATCTCGCCTACTTTACGCGCGCGATTTGCGGCATCGACTACGTCCACGAGCCGCTTCTCGCTCCCACCCAGGAGCTGCTCGACGCCTTCAAGAAGCAAAAGGGCGACTGGACGGACTACGAGCGCCAGTTCAATGCCCTGATCGCCGGCCGCAGGATCGAGCAGGCGCTCGCGCCCGCGCTGCTCCACAACGGCTGCCTCCTCTGCAGCGAAGACACTCCCGAGCACTGCCACCGCCGCCTCGTAGTCGATTACCTGTCCACCCACTGGCCCGATGTTACCGTCGAGCATTTGGTCTGACACCGCAACTCCGGATGGAAGATTCGCGGTGGCCCGGCCGGTCACTCCTCACGGTTTGTCTCCGCCGGATCGCGCGCGTGTCGACCGGTCGCTGCTCCCCAACCGCTCCGCGATCTCGCGCAGCGCCGTGGCCGCCGGCTCCGGAAAGCGGCCAGGCGCGAGCAGTATCCGTCGCGATAGCCTCCGCCATGTCTCGAAGCGGCTGTCGAACAGCGTCAGGCCGAACAGCCAGCGGTCGGGTACGGCGAGGACGGACGGATCGTTCCGCGCGCGCTCCTCGTCCCAGATAACCCAGGCCGCCAGCGCCGCTAGCTCCGACGCGTCCGATCCGGCGTCATATAGCGCGGCACGGAGCAGGAGCCCTCCGAGCGCGAAAAACGGAGCCTCCTCATCGTAATCAGGGATCCTGGGAAGCCGCCAGGCGACAAGCCGCAGCGCGCCATCTGCCGCATCTCGGCCGAGCAGGAGCACGCTCTCAATCAAGCCGGCAAGCGTCGCATTTTCGGAGTTTATGTACGCTGCGGACTCTGGCTCGCCTGCCGCTGCGATCAGCACGGCGCAGCAAAACGCGCGAATCAGGTGACGCCGCCGTCCGGAACTCTGTCGTTTCCGGCCCTTCTTGTACTTGACGTCCGGCTCGGACCAGCGTTTCAACTCCAGGACCTCGCGCGGACACCAGGCGAATGGAACGGGGATCGGGCTCCCGCCGCGGATCGATTTCAGCGCCGCAAGGTGATCATCGTAGTCGACGCCGTAGTCCGCGTCGGCGATTTCGCGGAGCATGCAGTTGGTGACTCGGGCGCGCAGCCAGTCCAACAGCGCGCCGCCGGACGGCGAGCACCGCGCCAGTATTAGGTCGATTTCCGGTGCGATTCGTGCCATACGGTCCAGCCGCGCCCTAGCGCTTCGAAGCCACCCATAAACCGACCGCGATAAGCAGTACGCATATCGCCACGACGACGAAGCAGGCGAACGGGCTTGGGACTGTATCGAGAAATGCCATCACGCTGAGTGTCCGGGCCACCGCAGGTTGAGCAGCCGATCACAAGTTGCCGGAGAGAGGGCGGCGCGGGTATCACGTCTCACGTTCGCCGGCTTACAACTGACTGCTACCATCGGCGTCGCTCGATCACGATAGAGTGTCAGCCGGCATGCGCCGTTGTCCAGGTTACGGCGGGAGTGGACGACTGCGGCTGACGAGGGACTCACTCCTCCGTCTCCAACACCGTCGTAACGTCCCGCGCGGCGTGCAACAGGCGGACTATGTCGGCGCGTCCGTCCGGAGTTAGATAGAACAAGAGATAGTTCTTGAACCCTGGAACGATCCACATACGCAAACCGGCGAGGCGCGGATTATTGGTGCGGCGCGGCGCGCCCGCGCCAGGCATAGCCTCGATCTGATCCACTGCTTTCATGACGGCCGCGCGAAATCGCAGTGCCACCGAAGAACTGGCATTCTCCTCCAGGTATTCGGCGTATCGCGCGATGTCGTTTGTCGCCCGCGGTCGAATGGTGACTGGACGAGGTGGCTCCTTATCGTCGGTCACCGGCTACTCCGACGCTTTGCGCTTATCGCCCATTCGGGCGTCCACCCGCTCCCACACATTCCGCCAATAGTCCGGGGTTACTGGCACAGATTCCCCGCTGTCAAGCCCTTCCAGAAGCAGCGCTTCGAGCCGCTCTTCCGCCTTTCGCTTCCGATCCTCACGAATCAACTCGCGAAGATATTCACTCACTGTGCCGTAGCCGCCCAGCGTCGTCTGCTCTTCGACATACGATCTTAGCGTCTCTGGAAGCGATATATTCATGCTGCTCATGTACCGGCTCCTGATATGGTTTATGGCATATTATGCCATAATCTGCCACACCGGATCGAGTGCCAGCCACCGCTGATTCCGCACGGCTTTCTCAATAGTCTACGCTCTTGCCATCGCGCGAATCGCCTGGAGGCGTGGGCGGCGGCTGGCGGGCGAGTCCAGGCTGAAGGAGCGCGCGTCGCCGAGCTCGTCGCGGACGAAGGCCTCCGTCGCCGCGACGGCCGCGCGCAGCGCCGCGTCTACCGGCCGCCAGGCGCTCCAGGCGATCTCGTTGGCCTCCGCGTCATACTCCCAGACGCCCACCAGGCGGCCCCGGTCCAGGATGGCGTGCGACCACAACTCTGAAAGCTCGGACGCCGACTGCGTGCCCTTGTCCGTCGGCACGTGCCGCACGGAATCCGCCTCATCGAGCCAGAACGAGCAGCCACGGCGAAGCAGAGTGAGGTTGTCCAGGCTGCCGACCAGGCGATAGACGGGCTCCGGGGGCGGCTTGAACTCCGCGAAGTCGTCCGGCGCGTCCGGCAGGCTCGTCAGATCGCTGGCGTGCCCGAAGCTCACGAGGCCGGCCCGCTCGCAGGCGGGGTGCGCCAGCCTCGCCGTGAAGGCCGAGAAGTCTCGAAACTCCTTCAGCGTCGCGGCGCCGGCCCATTTGAAGTAGAGCCGCGCAAGCTCGGCGGCGGCCTCCTCCTCCGTGAGGAGGGCGCCGAGCGGCGGCTGCCAGACCTCGTAATCGTATCGCTGCGTGTCCAGCCGACCGTTCGCCGGCTTGCGGCGAATGCGGCCTGCGCTCTGCAGAAGGCCGAGCGCGACCGGCAGAGTAGTCGTCAGCCCCTTCTTCTTCCCCGCTTCGCCAAGGTTTCGGACGGCGTCGCCAAGCGCCGTCTTCAGCTCCGCTGGCGAGAGCGCACCGTCCGCGAGCGCGCAGACGATCGCCTCTTTCAGCGCTTCGATCTCGGCATCCTCGACGCCCAGCTTCCGCGCGGTTGCAAGCTCCGTGGTCGACGCGAACGGCCGTCCCGCGGCCAGGCCGATCGCAAAGTGCGCCGCCGGCAGCACATAGGTGCAGCCGCGAGCGCTCGGCAGCTCGAACAGCTCCAGGCTCGCCGCCAGCGCGTCGACCTGCGCCCGCCCTTCGCCCGATCGCGCGCGGATTCCCAGGTAGGGCGACGTGCCTCCGACCGATCGCTGCCAGCCCGCTTCCGCGAGCGCCTCGCGCGCGGAGCCGTACCGCCCGTCCAGCAAACCCTGCCGCGCCGCCACCCACGCACGATACTTTGCCCAGTCCATCGTCCGTCCCTCCCGCGGCCAAGCATACCAAAATGCGGGCCGGCAGTCAATCGGGGGGGCCGTTATTCGGAATTCGGGTGTTCAGGAGGGCTCGTCGCGGGCGTTCGGTCCTGAATAGCCGAGTGCCTGAAAACCTGAGCACCCGGAGCTACCGCGCGGCCCGCGGGTATAATGTTGCAAATCGTGGCGGCGCGTCGCCGGCAATGGAAAGTTACCCACACCACTATGGCGGAAATTACCGAAGAGCTGACCCCGAGCCAGATCGTCGCGGAGCTGGACAAGTACATCGTCGGGCAGCACCAGGCCAAGCGCGCGGTCGCCGTGGCGCTGCGGAACCGGTACCGGCGCAGGCTGCTGGCCGAAGATCTCCGCGACGAGGTCATCCCCAAGAACATCCTGATGATCGGTCCGACGGGCGTCGGCAAGACGGAGATCGCCCGGAGGCTCGCGC
>DATGJU010000489.1:0-2342 GCA_035295045.1 Chthonomonadaceae bacterium | reverse complement strand
GATCTCGTCGCCGGCTGGATGGAAGCTGAAGGGAAAGACGCGGCAGGCGAGCGGCTTGCTGCGCTCGCCCATTTCCTCATGAATGCGGCAGCGGCTCTCGGGAGTCAGAAACACGCACGCGCCTCCGTCGTCGCCAGGGCGCTTGCGGATGCGAAGCAGACCGCCGTGGCCGGGAATCGGCTCGAACGCCTCTCCGTCGACCCATTTCCCGACGCCGGCCGCGCGAAGCGCTTCGACCTCCGCCCTGGTGACCGGCACCGTCGTCCGATGGCAGCAGCGTCCGCATTGCGCGCACGTGAACCGCTGCTCGGGCGACACGAGGAGTTTAGGCATTGGCCAAGCTCAACAGTATTGGATACAATTCGCGCGGCCCACTTCTACAAGGAGATTCGACATGATTCTGCGCTCATTCGCAGCCGCGTTCGCCGTCTGTCTTGCCGCTTCCGGGTGCGGCGGTGGCGGCGCCGACAAGGCGCCTCAAGCCACATCGTCCGCCGCCAAGGCACCGGCTGCTGCAGCCGCCGCCCCCGCCTCCAGCGGCGCCGCGGAGTTCGGCGTTCCGGAATGTGACGATTACATCAAAAAGTACGTGGCGTGCATCGACTCGAGGGTGCCGGAGAACGGGCGGGCAATGGTCCGGCAGGCGCTCGAACAGACCAAGGCCTCGTGGAAGCAGGCGGCCTCGACGCCCCAGGGCAAGGACGGCCTCGCCATGGGGTGCACGGCCGCGACGAACGCGGCCAAGACCTCGATGGCCGCGTACGGCTGCACGTTCTAGATCAGGCCGGCCTTGGGTTTTCGGGCGCGCGCCGGTCCGGTCCACCGTACGTTCCTCCAGGCGTAAGTCCTGTAGGGATCGTTGCGGAACATGGCCCAGTACAGCGGCCGCAGCTGTACCGCCGCCTCCCAACCCGCCGTGAGCACGGCGCTCATGGTCTTTGGCCTTCGACTGGGGAATCCTCGCGCCTTGAGGGCGCTGAACGCCGCCAGCTGACGCGGCAGATGCTCGTGCGCGGTAATCCCGCGCGCCCGCAAGGCACGCGCGAGCGGCGCCATCGCCTTGAGCGCCGACTCGACGTCCTCGATGAAATGCTGATGGCTGCGGCGCAGCAGGGGGAGTTTGATGTCCGTGCCCGTGGCCTCGGCGGCGAGGCGGGCCGCTCGCATCAGCTCGTTCATCTGCATCCGGATGATGCTGGCGCGGGTGCACATCGGCTGCGGGCCTGTCGGTCTGCGTTTCCGCCGCCACAAGGGGACGCCGCGGAAATGGTCGCGCGCCGTCTGCACCGACGCCCGCATCTTGTCCAGGAGCGGCTTGCCCTCCGGCAGCCGTTCGAGCGCGCGGCGGTCCTCTTCGCACCTTGCGAGCAGGTAGGCGAGCGCCTCGTACCGTTTCCGGTTCGTGGTTCTCACGGGCGAACGTTCTCCCTCCCTCCCCCAAACTATTAGACACCGCGGGACACTGCGCACCGCGCGATGCGTTCACAGAAAAAATGCCCGCGGCGGATCGGTATCCTCGCGCCCGCCGCGGGCATGTCGCTGACCGCCGTCTACGACGCCTTTTCAGCCGCCGGTGTGGCCGGCGCGGGCGCGGGCGCCGCGGCCGGCGCGCCGCTCTTACCTGCGCGCGATGGACCGATCCGCCGCGCGTTCTTCCACTGGCTGATCTGGTCGGGGTCGCCCGAGACCACAGCGAAGAACAGCGGCTTCAGTCCCGCCGCGGCGTCCGCGCCCTCGCTGAGGGCGTCCTTCAGGGCCGCTCGGGCGCCCGCGCGCTGCTTGCGCGCCGTCGCCGTCGCGTCCACGGCGCCGTCCAGCAGCGCGATCTGCTTCGGCAGATCGTCGTACGACTGGATCCGGTGCGCCCTGAACACGTCGGCGAGCGGTGCGACCCGCTCGAGCACCGACCGGGCATCGGCGATCAGCTGCTGGTGGCTGCCGTCGCGCAGCGGGGGCAGGTCGATCGCCGTGCCCGAGGGGGCGCCGAGCACGCGCGCGGTCCGCATCAGGTCCTCGGCCTGCCGCCGGACGATCGCCGCGCTCTCGCGCCGGGCCGCGCTGGCCTCGTGCCCGGCATTCCGTCCGTCGGACAGACCCTTCAGAGAGTCGGCGGACTTGCTCACCGACTGCCGGAGGGTGTCCAGGAACGGTTTGCCGAGCGGTACTCCTTCGATGGGTTCTTTGTGCTGCTCGCACAACACGAGCACGCTCTTGAGGGCCTCGTACTGCCGTTTGTTCGTCGTGAGCATTGCAAGCTCCTTTTCTGGCGTGACGGCGACAGGAGGAATTCCCGTCGCTCTACTACGTTATAGGGTGTATTAACGTGAATGGTTCGCGTAGAA
>DATGJU010000488.1:0-10007 GCA_035295045.1 Chthonomonadaceae bacterium | reverse complement strand
GGCGCCCGTTGCGGTCCACCCCCGCGCGTGCGGGGAAAACGTGAGACCGCATCTCTCCGCGCCCTTGGCGTCCGGTCCACCCCCGCGCGTGCGGGGAAAACGTAGCGGATACGCACGCTGCCCGTGAAAAAGGCGGTCCACCCCCGCGCGTGCGGGGAAAACCGCGCCTTCGCGTTCTTCGCGCGAGAAAGAATCGGTCCACCCCCGCGCGTGCGGGGAAAACGAGGGGTCGCCATAATGGGTGTTTCTCCTCTTCGGTCCACCCCCGCGCGTGCGGGGAAAACGGCGAGGATCCGGACGAGATACCCTGCGTGGACGGTCCACCCCCGCGCGTGCGGGGAAAACCTGGGGTACCGGCTGGGCCAAGCCGCTCAAACCGGTCCACCCCCGCGCGTGCGGGGAAAACCGGTCAAGGGCGAAAATGCCGGTTTTCCCCCCCGGTCCACCCCCGCGCGTGCGGGGAAAACTCCACGTCGCCCGGCATGAGTTCGGCCATTCTCGGTCCACCCCCGCGCGTGCGGGGAAAACGGGTTTTTGCCGGCGCCGGGCGACCTGGTGCTCGGTCCACCCCCGCGCGTGCGGGGAAAACCGCGTCGAACGTGCCGTCGAACATGGCGCTCTCGGTCCACCCCCGCGCGTGCGGGGAAAACAACGTCGGCCATGTGTTCGGGGGCGGTCCGAACGGTCCACCCCCGCGCGTGCGGGGAAAACTCATAAATCTGTCTATGAAATCTCGCCGTCGATTATCGGGACTTGTAGACTTCCGTCGCCTGGTTCTTCCGCTGCGTCCAGCCCGGCGCGCTCCCGCGTCCGTTTGGGCACGTGGACCAGGAGCAGCCCCTCCCAGTCCAGCAGAGCGCGCGTCGTATCGCCGAACGACCGGACGCTGAATCCCTGCTCCGTCTTACTGGCATAGAGCAGTATGCCGCCGCCGCCTTTCGCATCGCGCGCCGCCTTCTGCCAGAGCCGATCGCGCACAATCGCCGAAAGCGTGCCGACGAACACACCCGCCTTCGGCTCCAGCATCCAGCGGCTGAGCTCGCCGCGAAGCCCGACCGGTACACGCTCCAGGATGAGAACTACCATGCCCTGCCCTCCAATCGCCTATTCCAGGTCCGCAGCGGTCGCCGGCGGCTGCCCTTCGCCCTCGCGCTCCCAGTCCGGCGTCCAGAGCTCGGTCGGGAGCGCTGGATCGGTGTCGGGCGCGAAGTCCGGCTCATCCTCCGCGGCATTTCCGCCCAGCGCCCGTTTGATGTCCGGCACGATGCGCTGGAGCAGCTTGCTCTCACGGAATGTGTCGCGGCACCGGTGCCGGACCCAGCGCTCGAGGTTGGAGGGGTTATCGCCCGCCGCCTGGAAAGCGAGCGGTATCGTCAACTCCACCTTGTAGAGATCCGCGATGTCGTAGACGAACGAGAGCTGCTTGCCGGTGTGGATGAAGCCGATGGCCGGGCTGTAGCCGGTCGCGAGTATCGCGGCGTGGCAGATGCCATACAGGCAGGCGTTGCCGCACGAGAGCGCGCGGTTCACGGGATCGGCCGAGGCCCAGTTGGAGCGATCGTAGCTCCGGCCGGCCCATGCCACGCCCGTCTCCCGGCTGGCGCGAGCATACGCTTCGCGGACCCGAACGCCCTCCATTCCGCGAAGCTGCTCGACACTGAGAGCATTGTCGAGCGCGTCCTGAAAGCGCATGCGATACATCCGCTTTACGACCTCGAGCCGCTGGAGCGGGTCGCTTGCCAGGCGCGCCTGCTTGAGCAGCCCGTAGGCGCTGCGCGTGCCGCCCGTGCCGGCGGCGTAGAAGCGCACGTTCTCCTCGCCGCACCAGACAACCAGGCAGCTATTGTCCGCCAGAGTCGTGATCGCGGAGTGGGTTATCTTCGTGCCCGGCCCCAGCATGAGGACGGTGAGGGCCGCGGCCGGAACCGGCGTAAAGCCCTCGTCGTTCCAGATGGCGATGCTCTTTTCGTGCCGATCGATGCGCGCGTGCTCCACGTAAAGGCTGGATAGCCGATCGCGGATTTGCGGCAGTTGATGCAGGTCTTCCATGTCGATCCTCCCATACGACGGGGTCGTGGGCGGCCCCGGGGTGGCCGCAGCCTACCCGCGACCGCCTGCACGCGCCAGGCGGCTGATGCGCGGGCTACTGGATAACTTCTGGGTCGCCTAAAATAGCGTGTCTACCGCGCGGTGGCGATGACCGACAGCAGGCCGCAGCCCCACGCCTTCGCGCGCCCGATTCCATCCCGGACGGCGTGGGCGAACTGGTCCGGCTCCCTAACCGTCAGCTTGCCGTCGAAGTCGACGGCGTACGCGGTTATTGCCTGGTGACGGCCGCCCGGCCGGTCCGACGGCTTAAATCCCTCCCGCTTGCCCAGCGGCGTCACCAGCACGGCCTCCGTATCCACGGCGAAGCCGTTTCGCTCCGCCGCGCGCGCCAGCCACTCCAACTGACCCGTCTCTGTGAAGACGCCCTCGCGCTTTGGGTGTGGAAGGCCCGCCTCGTCGCGATTGACGCGGCAGATCGTCGGGTTGGCGCGCAGGCGAAAGCGATAGGTCTCGCCGGCGCAGAACTCCCGGCGATCGCGGGCCTGCCGCTCCTGGCAGATCACGCCGGGATGACGCGCGCCCGTTCGGGACCAGTCCGGCTCGACAGAGGATTGGACGAGCGCCTTGAGCCGGCCGTCCGCCATCGCGTCGATGCGGTAGAGCACGCCGTCGCGGCTTCGTGCGCCCTCTTCGTTGTCGGCGTCGCCCTCGTCGGGAAACGCCGACATGACGAACCGGTGCTGAGCGTAGATGTCCGCGAGGAGCCGGTAGGTGCCGCGGTGGCGCGAGTTGAGCGTCAGCTCTGAGAGAAACACGGATCCGCCTCCATTCTGCAATCCGCCGCCGAGATTCGAAAGTGCGCCGCCTCGCGCAGCCCAAACTGGCGACTGCCGTGCCCGAAATCCAGCGGCCGATCGGCGAGCCGCATGGGAATATGCTGGGGCGGCGCTTCTGCAACCTCGGCATCGGGCTGGATCGCGAAGGCGATCCTCTCCGGCAGCCGCTCCACCGGTCGAAGCAGCGGGAACGGCGCCTCCATCAGCGCGGCCAGCAGCGTGGTATCCTGCCGGATGCCGCCGCCGGGCAGCCAGGGCGGCAGCGCGAGCGGAAAGGCCCTGCGGCCCAGACTGAGCGCCCAGACCGGGGACTTGAGCGCCGCCTCCAGGCCCTCCAGCAGTGCAAGGTCCAGCGACTCCAGGCCGATGGTGTAGCGCGCATCCGCCAGGTAGTGGCGGTGGGAGAGAACCGTGTCGGCCGTCCCCTTCCCTGAGGCCCGAAGAACGTCCTGCGCGGTGTGGAAGTCTGTCTCGACGCGGAATCCCGTTCTCTCCACGCGCTCGCCGACGCGGGGCAGATCGACACGGACCCCGAACCGCAGTCCTTCGTCCCAGGCAGCCAGCGTTCGCCGGTCGGAGCGGGCGATGCCGCCCGCCGCCGCCAGGAGGCCGAGCACCCCGCTGCGCGTGGGCTCCAGGCCGGTGTCCCGGTCCTCGAACCGGCTGCGGTAGCCCCACGCCTGCATAGGGCCGACGAGGCGCAGGAGCAGCGTGTGGCGGGCGGTCATGCCTGTGCCTCCCGGTACTCCCGCACGGCGGCCATGGCGCCGTCGATCGCGGCCCGCATGGAGACGGGATCGCCCGCCGGCAGACGGGCAAGGTCCGGATCGTCCAGGAGGTGGCAGAGGAACGTCTTGACCGTCCCCGCGTCGTAGGTCCCGTAGGTCGATTGGAGCCTGCCGGCGTAGCTGGCAAGGGCGCGAGCGGAGTTTTCCAATAGATCGCCCTGGCGCGTGTCGACGGGCCTGGCGAACGCGTTCACGAGCGACGAGGGGGTCCCGCCGGAGCGCACCACGAAGAAGGCGAAGAAGGGTGGGTTGCCGTGCGCGAAGGAGTTCTTCTTAGCGACCGGAATCGCCTCGCAGAATGCCTCGAGGAAGGCTCGCAGCGAGGCATCGGCGTCGGCGACCGAGCCGCTCAGGTTCGCCAGGAGCTGAACCGCGTCGACCAGCGCGTACCGATAGTAGCAGGCGCTATCGTAGCCGACCGTTCCGAGCATACCGGCCCCGGCGTCGTCGGCCTCGTTTGTGTCCTTCAGGTCGTCCACGGCCGTGAAGAAGTCCAGCTCGAGGTTGACGGCGTGCGTGGAGATGGCGTGAGCGACCTGGCAGGAGCCTTCGACGTTCAGGCCCGGCGCGTCAGCCAGCATGCGTGCGAACAGAGCAACGTCCGGGGAGAGCGCCGAGGCCTTGAGCCGCCTCTCGATGTCCGCCTTCTTGAACCCCGGCGCCTCCTTGGAGAGCTCCGCAAGCATACCAGGCTCGCTGAGAATCTCGACCATGGTCGCAAACTCGGCCGGCGAGTAGAAGACCAGCACGTTCGTCTCTTCCGGCCGCTTCTTATCCGGCCCGGCGTAGAACGTCGTCAGGAACTTCGTCACCGGACCGTTAAGCGCTTCCGTGTCACCATTGCCGCGCTCCGCGAGCGCCGCGACCAGCTCGTCCCGGAGCCGCTTGGATCGCGTGCCGGTCCGCTCCGGCGCTGTGGCGCGGAACTGTTCACGGATGGCCCGCTTCCAGCACTGCGATGAGACGCGTGCCCGCGTGTATCCGCCGAACTCGCACGTCTTCGGTGTATTCGTATCGTCGCGATTCAGGCAGGATGGCGGGAAGTTCTGCAGAACGTGCAGCTCGATTTTCAGATTGTTCATTTTTTCGATCCTCCAGTCTGGTTGTGTCTGTTACAGTGCGGTTGTTGCATCGCTGACGGCCCCCTCCACGGCGGGCTTGCGCGATCGGTAATAGTCCCGCGTCCACCGCTTCTGCACCCAGCGGCCGCTCGCGCTCCATGCGGCTGCCTGATCCAGGAGCATTTTCCAGTCGAGACCGATCTTCTCTGCTTTCAGCAGACTGATTGCCTGCCGCAGGTGTCCCGGCAGCTGCTCCGGGTCGGTGTTCAGCAGCGCCATGAAGCGGCGCTCCAGGCTCTCGTTCTGCCGCGCCTCGAAGAGATCGCGAAGGGCCGTGCCGAGGGAGACGCCATCTCGTTGCGCAACCTCGTCGTGCGCGTAGCCGTACAGGCCGGCGATGAGGGTCCGCCACTCGTTCCGTTCAGGGTTATCGCTGAGCGCGCCCTCTGCGAGGGCCGGGAAGACGCGGCCGACCGGATAGTCGGTGTGCAGGCGGTCGCGCATTGCGTAGCGGAGATTGGCCAGCTTGCCGCGCGCGTCGACGTCATTGCGCTTATCGTGATCCTCGTGCAGCCTTGCAAGATGACTGATGAGCCGGTAGTCCGCGATTCGCTCTTCGTCGTGCATCATTGTGGTCCTTTGCCTCGTTTTGCAGCTTTCCCGATCGTTTGGCTGGGCCGTCGTGATGGGGCTCGAAAATCGGGCCTAACGAGCTCGGCGGCCTTCCACGTCTCCGGGCACTCTCCCAATCGTTCGATCACCTCCTCGAAGGCGGCGCGCGCCTCCCGCTCGATGGTGTCCTTCCACTGCTCGGACGCTCCCTCCGGATCAGCCGCAATGGCGAGCAGCAGAGCCTGGAAGGCGCTCTCGAGCCGCGCCCAGTAGGTCGGGCGCGTGTCGACGGCGTCCGCGAGCGCCGTCACGCGGTCGGTATCGGCCGGCAGTGCGCCCTCCACTCGCGCGCCCCTGGCGTCCACCGAGGCGGGAGCGATGAACAGATCGCATAGTCGCCGGGTACCGGCTCGGAGCGTCGCCGCGATCTCCTCGGCCTCGGACAGGAGCACGCCGAGGCGCGCGGCCAGATTCTCGTCGCAAAGTGCAAAGGCCGGCGCGTCGAGGTGGTCATGCCGCCAGAGAAGCACCTTTGCCTGATCGTTAGCGATCCCGGCGACATTCAGCCGGATCGCGCGGTTCGCTTCAAGCCCCGCTACGTCCATTGCGAGCGACGCGTGAAGCTGGTGCAGCGCCCGCGGCGTGACGCGGTCCGGCCTGCCGGCGGCCGGCTGGTTGAGGCCGATCAGCGCATGGAAGTCCCGCCAGGCGGCGCGCTCAGGCGAGAGGCGCGTCACGAGATACCCCTCCTTCTTCGAGGCCCGATATGCCAGCATCGGATCGAACCGCCCCTGGCCGGGCGCATCGAGGCTTCGGCCGTGGTTGAACGCGGCTCGCCGGACGACCGGATCGTCCGCGCTGCCGCCGGGGAGCAGCCGAACGAGCCGCGCCTGGAACGTGAGCCGGTCTCGCGTGCCGCGCGGAGACACCCTCGTGATGACCTTCCCATCCTGCCGGTCTCGCAACGTCTCGGGCCGGTCTATCCGCCAGATCGGGCGATCGTCCGCCGCTTCGTCTAGATCGGCGTCTGTCTCGCCGTCTGTAGGCGCTAATGGCGCGAGATTCAGGGCGAGCGTCTCGAACAGGTTATCTCCGGCCAGCCATATCATCGCGCCTGGGACCATGGGGCCGGCATAGGCGTTTTGCCAGTAAAGCGGATTGCCGTCGAGCGTCGTCGTCCTCCGGAGCAGGCCCGCCAGCCCGAAGCTCTGCGTCGCTACGAGAACGTGGAACGCTTCGGCGGGAGAGTAGTCCCGCTCCCTTCCATCGAGCGTGTGGTCGAACAGCAGCGGGTTATTGCCGCTGCTGAGCTCGCAGGCCAACAGATTAAGATTGATCGGGCTGGCGTCCTCGAGCGCAGCGCACTGATAGAACGGGTACCGCGGATGGAACAGATCGAATCGATCGCCAAACGCAGTGAAGTAGGCATCGACGGCCGCCGCGTCGAACGCTCCTGGATGCCAGACCGCGGGCCAATCCGAGGTCCGCCGGATCGGGTGGATGTCCGTTACGAGGGCGACGAGAAGCCGCACGAGTGCGGCGGTCACCACCGGGCTTCGGTGATGCACCTCGCGAAAGAGGTGTGCATCGGCGACGGCGTCGCGGAGCGAGACCATCGTAGGCGATCCGGCGGCATCCAGAACCGGAACACACGGCCGTTCTGCTAGGTTGAAGGAATAAGTCGTCTGCTGGGTCATGCTCGACCTCCTATGAAACGTCACTACGAGCGGGCGCGCATTAGCGGAAGCGCGATTCTGGCGGGGATCAGATGTTTTTCCGGTGGCGTCTAAGCGCTCGGGATTCGCGCAATCTTGAGACCTAGGGCCAGTGTCAGGGTAAGAGCATAGCCGGCCAGATTCGAGGCGCCGTTGTCAAAGACGATCCTGCGGCAGTGCTTAAGGTGAGCGTTTCGTTTCCAGTTGGCCGGCGGCTGCTCGCGTTTCAGCGCCTGGAACAGCGCCGGGTGCGAAAGCGAGACTGAGAAGCCCATCATCTTCTGAACGACTTCAGGAGGGATGCGCCCGGCCGGATCGGGCGCGAGCGGCAGGAAGTTCTCGCCTGTGCCGCAGAGCACCGCGATGACGGACGGGTCGCCGTCTCGCGTCAGGGCCAGCAATGACGGATGGGTCTCCGGCCCCTCATCTTCCAAAAGCGGCGCTGTGAGTTTCTCGACCCAATCCACGAAGTTGCCTTCCGACGTCGGCAAGGGCACTGACACGCCACCGGCGTGGTTCTTCTGCTCCGTCTGCTCATGAATCAGCTTCCGGCGCGCGTCTGCCAAGGCACCCGACAGCTCGGTGGGCAGCCCGCCCGGCTCCGGGTCGTCGTAGACCGCCGCGACGAGCGGCTCGATCTGCGCAGGCAGCTCGATGCTCTCCATGCCTCGGAGAGGCAGCCAGGTGCGTAGCAGTATGTAGGGGGCGTAGACCTTCCCGCTCGGCCCAAGCTCCGGCAAACCGGCGTCGTCCGTGTCGTAGAGCAGCGCGAATCGCGGTCCCGTGGATGTGCGAGCCCTGTTCAGGTGCCGGTAGAGCCGCCCCATCCGCTGGAGCAGCAGGTCGATCGGCGCTAGCTCCGAGGCCATAAAATCCGCGTCGAGGTCTAATGACTGCTCGGCTACTTGCGTCGCCACAAGCAGCGTCTTGCAGCGCGGGCGCTTCCCATTCTCGCCGGACGACTTTCCGAAATTCGCAAGGGTGAACTCTTCCGTCTCTTTGCGCCAGACGAAGGGCGTGCGCGCGTGAAACAGCCGGCAGTTCCAGCCGAGCGGCTCCAGCTCGGCCCGCAGCGCCGCGTACATCCGTTGGGCGCTCGCGACCGTGTTGCAGATCACGATGGCGCAGCCGTCGCCCGGAATGGCATCCAGGATCGCGGCCTTCACGGACTCGGGAGAGTTGGGCGCATGGTCGAGGCGAACCGACTTAGAGGGGCGGCCGGGCGAGTCTGGAACGTGGACAGCCCGTGCCGATGCGGCCTGCGCCTTCTTAACCAGTGTCAGGCGAGGATAGGCTGCCTGGTTCTCAGGCCGCGAGAGACTGGCCCTCGCTCCTCTCGCGTAGGCGTCGGCGAGGCCAAGTCGCGTGGTCTTCGGCAGCGTGGCGGAGAGCAGCACGACCGTACAGTCCAGCTCGGCCAGCCATTCGACCAGCCTCTCCAGCAGCCGGTTCATGTAGGCGTCGTAGGCGTGCACCTCGTCGAACACCACAACCTTCCCGGCGAGGCCGAATAGCCGTACGAACCAGTGGCGGACCTGCAGCACGCCCATGAGCGCCTGGTCGATGGTCCCAACGCCGTAGTGCGCAAGCAGAGTCTGCTTCCGATGCGTGAACCACGACCGCACGAGCAGGGCGCCCTCCTGGCCGTCGCCGTCGTCGGAATAGACAGGTCCGTCGAACCGCTCCGCGGCCTCCATCCGTTCGAGGTACTCACCGTCGAGCGTCGCGTGCGAGTGGGCCAGAATCAGGTTAATCTGCGCTGTAGGATTTCGATGTTGGAGGAATGTGCCCAGCCTAGCGAACATCGCGTTCGAGGTCGCCTGCGTCGGCATGGCAATGTAGATGCCGTGCGACAGTCCTGAAACGCGGCAGTGATCGAAAATCGAGAGGGCCGCCTCCGTCTTGCCGGCTCCCATCTCCTCCTCGATCATCCAAAGCGCCGGACCGCCGCTTTCACGAAGGAGCGCCTCGACTTGCGCCTGCATCGCATTGGGCTTTACGGCGCCCCCCTCCGTGCCGAGGTAGCGGAATAACTCTGCAAACGACCGCGGTTCAGGCGCGGTGGGCGCGTCGGTCCAGCCGCAGGTGTCCAACGCCGTTCGGGCGCGTTCCCTCGATGCCGCGATGTAGGGCGCAACGCTCTGCGGCCCCCGCATCGGGAAGTACGACGACGAGCCGAACCAATCCGCGATCGAGATGAGAGCGGCAAGCAGCGCCGCGAACCCCAAATCATCAATGGTCGTCCGGTCGGCCGGAAGCGCGATCGTCGAGGCGCCCGGAACGACTACCCTCAATGTCTCGGCGAGAGCGTTTCTGCCTTCCAGCCAGATCGGCCGCTCGCCTAGTTCGCCGGAAGGGATCTTGTGCGTTAGGGGGAAGATTCCGTGGTGCGCGCCAAGCGCGTATGCAAGCAGCCGCAGAATCTCCGGCTGCGACTTGGCAGAAACGACCTCCCACTCACCGAAGAGCCGCATAACTTCCGGTACGGAGACGAAGTTGTGCGGCGGCTTCCGGAGGACCGAGGGAAAGTCGAATCCGTTTGCGGCGAGGTCCGCCGCAAACGTCGCCTTACTCTGGAAGCCCGGGCACGCCTTTCCCAAATCGTGGAGGCCGGCGAGCAGTGCCACGAGAGAGCGCGCCTGGTCTTCAGTCAGGCCGAGCACGCGCGCCATCCGTGCCTTTAGGCACCGTGGCAGCCGGTCCCAGAGAAGCGCCGCGCAGGCAGCGACATCCAGGAGATGGAACAGGAGCGGATGATAGTTGGCCGGGTCGGACCGGTCGGTCTTGCCCCACAATCGCAGAAGGTCGAGGTTGTCCATGTACAGCTACTCCACTGGCGGACGGGCAACCGGAAGCAATACGAGATAATATCAGATATTCAGGAATAGGCGAAGTACTTGCGCGGACACCTCATAGCGCAGATCGTGCTTCCGCCTCTTCATCTCT
>DATGJU010000487.1:0-5096 GCA_035295045.1 Chthonomonadaceae bacterium | reverse complement strand
AACGGGCGGCCACCCGACGACGAGGCTCTGCCTGGAGGCGCTCGAGCACCTCGTCCGGCCGGGAATGGTAGTCGCGGACATCGGTACTGGAAGCAGCATCCTGTCGCTTGCGGCGGCGCGGCTGGGCGCGCGCCGCGTGTACGCGACCGACATCGATCTGTTGCCGCGCAAGATCGCGCGGGAGAACGTGGCGCGAAACGGCCTGGACGATGTCATCTCGGTATTGGAGATGGACGATTTCGACGCCGCGGCGAGGGACTGCGACGTCGTGGTCGCCAATATCGTGGCGAATACGATAATCGAGCTGGCGCCGGGCCTGCCTGCTCGCCTCAAGCCGGGCGGCATATTCGTGGCTTCCGGCATCGTGGATAACCACCGCGACCTCGTCTCGGACGCGCTGCGTTCGGTCGGTCTGATGCCGGTAGACGCTCGGGGCGAGGATATGTGGGTCTGCCTGGTTTCGCGACTGGAGCCCGATTCAACCGCCGACGCCGAGCCGCTTGCCCTGGCCGCGCGCGCCCTTCCGCCGATCGGCAGTGAGAGCGATGCCTGGGCATCCTGAGCGCATTGTCCGGCTTTTCCTCGCGCCAGAACAGTTCGATTTCGCTGCCGGGACGGCGCGCATCGCCGGACAGGACCACGTCCACGTCGCGCGCGTGTTGCGCGCGCGGACCGGCGACGCGCTGATGCTGTTGGACGGAAGCGGTGCGGCCTACCGGGCGACACTGGCCGACGTCGGACCGCGCGAGTCGACGGCGCGGATCGATTGCGGCGGCGAGACGGCCCCGGAGCCCATTCCGACGGTGCACGTCTTCCAGGCGCTCTGCAAGGCCGACAAGTTCGATCAGGTGATCCAGCACGGCACGGAGGCCGGCGCAACGTCGTTTACGCCCGTCCATGCGGATCGCTGCGTCGCCGAGCTTTCGCAGGCGCGGATGCCGGAGCGGCTTGCGAGGTGGCGGGCCATCGCAAAGGGCGCCGCAGAGCAGTCCGGCCGCGCGGTTGTCCCTTCGGTGCTGCCGCTGGTCGCGTTCGGCGCCGCCCTCGGAACGGCGCGTCCGGACCATCGCGAGCTGCGCCTGCTGCTGCACGGAGGCGGCGACGCGAAACCTCTTTCAGAGGCGCTAACGTCCGCACATCCCGACGTGACGGCCATCTTCGTGTTCGTCGGACCTGAGGGCGGCTGGAGTGAGCGAGAGCAGTCGCTCGCGGAGGAGTTGAGCTGCGCCACGGTGTCTCTCGGGCCGCACGTGCTGCGAACGGAGACAGCGGCGCTCGTTGCCGTCAGCCAAATCCGATACGAATTTGCGCGCGCCGCGGCGCTGCATCCGATTTAGATCGCGATCCGTATTCAAAACCGCTGCCTCGCGATCACAGGAGCACCTACAATGCGAATCCTTGGGCCAGACGGAAAGCCGATCGAATCCGGCCCGCCGGTTTCACCGGAAGTGCGCCAGCTCGTAGACAATGCCAGGAAGATCGCCGCCAGCGGCGAGCCGCACAATGCGCTGCAGCAGATGGTCTTCGCGTTCCAGCACGACGTAACGTCCGACCTGGTGATTAACACGACGATCGAGCTGCTCCAGCAGATTGTCAAACTTGCCGGCGCGAGCAACAGCCAGGAACTGGAGATCTTCCGCAACATTCTGAACCACCGCGAGGACCCCTCCGCATATCAGCAGGCGGGCCACTGGTTCGCCCAGAGCCAGCAGTTCTTTGTCGCGCTGCCGTTCTTTCAGCGGGCGAAGGCGCTCATCGGAGACGATCGAAACGAGCTGGCGCAGGCCGTGGAGATGGGAATCGCGCAGGTTATGATGAGCCTTGGCGCCTACGAGGAGGCCGTCAACACCTTCCACGAGCTGAACGACAAGTACGGAAGCTTGCCGCCCTGGCTGCTGATGGAGCTCGCGGAATGCTACGCGCTGCTGCGCCAGCCGGATGCCGCGGACGCCGTTTACAACATCGCGCCGCCGGAGGCGTTCGAGCAGTTTGCGGACTTTCCGGCCCTGCCGATGATCCGCGAGGAGGTGGGCGACCTGCTGGCGCGCGTACGCGATTTCGACGAGGTCGAGGAGATGGACCTCTGCGACTGGCACTACGTCCAGACGCGCGGCGTTCTGATCGAGATGAACCCGGCTCCCGATCCCGGCCAGGAGCCGATTCAGCAGGCGGAATCCGGCGCCGCTGAAGGCGACGGCGCCAGGGCGGAGCCCGAGCCGGCCGTCAGCGGCCGCTTCGTCTTCTTCGAGCCGAGCGAAGAGGACGTCGCCTACATCGTCGGCGTAAGCGCCGCGTTTATCGACGCAAAGGGATACGCTCCAACGCGGCTGCTGTGGCTCGGCCCGAACTCAGAGCCGCTCGCCCGCCTCTTCGCGCAGTGGTGGGAGATCGATCCGGGGAACGTGCGCGAGTACCGGCACGGGGACAACACGGACGATGAGGAGTCGCTCGGGCTGCTCGTGATGGCCCACTCGTACGATATCACAATGAGCCTGCCGGTCGGCGACGTGGGGACCGAGGACCCGGACGTGATGGCGCAGCTCGCCGAGGAGCAGTTCGTCGACCTCATGCAGGCAAAGGCGGGCATGATCGCGTACGCGCTCGACGTCCGCTGGACCGAGCGGCAGCCGATGACGCCGGACATCGCCGGATTCATGACGCAGCAGTGCATTTTGCCCTGGGAGACGCGCTTCCAGGTGGACGAGGCAGCTCAGACCGTCACGGAGGTCCCGGAAACGCGCACGCCGACGGAGGTGGCCGAGGCGATCGCGGCACGGTTCCCAACGAGCGAAAAGTGCGACGAGATCGCCTCCGAGCTCGCAGACGAGTTCTCGATCTGCTCGGATCTGATTCTGGACCATCGCGACGGCACGCTGGCGAGGCGGCCGCTGGTAACCCATTCACCCATCAAGAGCCCGCGCCTGGGCTTTTGACCCAAGGACCCGATCTATGCCTACCGTCCCGGCAGATCCGTCGCTGGACGTTCCACCCGAGCTATTGGAGGCGTGGGAGCGCCACCCCGCTATCGTGAAATACGGCGACCCGGTGCTGCGGAAGCCCGCGCGGCCTGTCACGCGGTTCAACGCGGAGACGACGCGGCTGATCAAGCGCATGGTCCAGATTATGCGCGACGCGAAGGGCCTCGGCCTTGCCGCGCCGCAGATCGGCGAGTCGACGCGCATCATCATCTACGACGCCGATGAGAAGGATGGCCTGCGCGTGATCGTCAATCCGACGATCCTCTCCCGCTCCGGCGAGCAGACGGAGCCGAAGGAGGGCTGTCTCTCCATTCCAGGACTTCAAGGCGTTGTGAAGCGGGCCAACGAGCTCAAGGTGCGGGGCTACGACGAGCGGAACCGCCCGGTCGCGCGTCGCGTGAAGGGGCTGGAGGCGCGCGTAATCCAGCACGAGATCGACCACCTGGACGGCATTCTGTTCATCGACCGAGCCGAGGAAGGCACGCTGGAATGGGCCTTCGGCGACGACGATGAGGACGAAACGGCCGCGAAGGCGGAGTGACGGGAGGCAGCCAGCATGAGCCGGCGATCGCTGCGCATCGTGTTCCTCGGGACGGCGGACTTTGCCGTCCCTTCGCTTTTCGCGCTCGTCGAAGCCGGGCACGAGATGCTGGCGGTCGTGACCCAGCCGGACAAGCCGAGCGGTCGCGGCCGGCTGCTCACGCCTCCGCCAGTCAAGACCGCGGCAATCGCGCGCGGACTGCCGGTCCTGCAGCCGCGTCGGGTCCGCCAGGAGACGTTTGTCACACAGATGCGCGATCTCAGGCCCGATGTACTGGCCCTGGCCGCGTTCGGCCAGATCGTTCCCCAGGCACTGCTGGACCTGCCGCCTCTAGGTCCGATCAACGTCCACGGCTCTCTACTTCCCAGGTATCGGGGCGCGGCGCCGATCCAGCGGGCGATTATGGCCGGCGAGACGGAGACCGGCGTGACGACGATGTGGATGGACGCAACCCTCGACACGGGCGATATCCTGCTCGCCCGCTCCCTCCCAATCCTTCCGGAAGATAACGCCGGCACAATGTTCGAGAAGCTGTCCGAAGTCGGCGCCGACCTGCTCGTAGAGACGCTGGACGGTCTGGCCGCCGGATCGATCGTACGCAAGCCCCAAGACGATAGCCTGGCGACGTTCGCGCCCGCCCTAGCGACCAACGATGGCCTCGTGCGATGGACCGAGACTGCAGCGGCGGCGTGGAACCGCATCCGAGGCGTCACGCCGAGGCCGGGCGCGTTCGCGACGTTCCAGGGACGGCGGATCAAGATTTGGGCCGCGGAGCCGATTGAGAGCGTAGGCGGCGCGCCGGGCGAGATGCTGCGCATCGACAAACGGCCACCCGGCATCGTCGTCGCCTGCGGGGACGGCGCGCTCCGCATCACGGAGCTGCAGCCGGAGAGCGCGAAGCGCATGACCGCCGACTCCTGGGCGCGCGGGAACCGGCTGGCGCCCGGCGCACGGTTCGAAATCCTCACACCATAGCTCGGCAGCAGCAGCCGTCCGCGACGCTCGCGGCATGGACGATGCGCGCACCACGTAGCGCGCGGGGGTCTCGCGCCGCGCCGCTATTTAGATAGCGCAAGCCTCCGGCACGATCTATTTCGCGCCTCTCGATTGCGTGAGCGGATCTCCCGGCGGCCCGCTCGTGTACTGTCCGTTGCCATCGGGCTTGAGCTGGCCGTACGCGGCCGGACTGCTGCCCTCCACCTTTCCAGTCGCCTGGGACAGGCCGTGGTCCGTGCTTCCTCCCGTGTCGTTCAGGACGTCCTGCGCGCCTGTATTGGTCATGGGAATGGCCCCGGCGATGGCCGAAGACGCCGTGCCCGATCCGCCTCCGACAGACGTCGTCCCGCTGCTCGATCGCCCGGCCCCAGGCGCCGAGCCGGGGGCCGCCGTCGGAGCGGCGTTGATATCGCCATTGGCCGGCGCCGGGCTGCCGGCATTCCCGGCCGCAGGCGAGCTTGTTCCGGCCGCAGGGTTTGTCGTTTGCGAAACGCCGGCGGTGCTATCCGACGGCTGACAACCCGCAATCAGCGATAGAGCCGTAATCGACGCGATCGCCGCAGGCACGGCGAGTGACAGCT
>DATGJU010000486.1:0-20615 GCA_035295045.1 Chthonomonadaceae bacterium | reverse complement strand
CGCGGCGGCGAGTTTGAGATAGTAGGGCTTGAAGCCGTACTTACGCATCTCCTCGTAGGTGCGGCCGTAGTCCCAGCCCTGCTGCGTCTCCCGGTAGATGCCGATCATGCAGCCGGTCCGGTCCGCGCCGTGCTGGCAGTGGACGAATACCGGCTCGCGTCCGGCATTGCGAAGCGCCGCCAGCAGGATGTCCACCTGCTTCGGCTTCGGCGGCTCCTCGCTCATCGGCAGGTTGATCCACTTCATGCCAAGCCGCTCGACCTCGGCCCTCTCGGCCCTCACAGTCTTCGGGGCGATCCGCAGGTCGATCACGGTGCGAACGCCCATCGCCTTCAGCCGCTTCAGCCCAGTGACGGTGGGAGCGGCGCCACGGTAGATTCCGGGCGCCACCGGGTGGAAGTTGGGCAGGTCCGGCGTGTCGGCGGCGGATGCTTGCCTCACACAAAGGTATAAAGCCGCAAAGACGAAGCCAAAAGCTGCATGCCCCGCGTTCGGCCACATGCGGCCCCTTCCATAAAGGTACAAAGCCGCCACGGCAAGTCCAAGTCGGTTCAATGCTTTACTCCAGGCGGCCAAAGCGGTCGTTCAGGGCTTCGTTGGAGTCCTGCTCGAAGCGCTGGGCGAACTTCAACTGTCGCTTCGCGTCGGCGTGGTCCGGATCGCGGGCGAGGACCTTCTTGAACTGGAACACCGCCTCGCGGTACCGCTTGGCACCGTAGGCCTTCATCCCCTGCGCGTACTCCATGTCGATCTGCGCCTGCCGGATCTTCGCGGCGCGGTCCGCGCTTGCCGCGATACGCTGCGCGCGCTCCAGCGCGGCCAGGCTGCCCTCCGGATCGGTGGCGACGAGCCGCTCCGCCTCCGCATCGGCCTCCTGCGCCCCTCGCGCGTCCAGGCTCGCGAGCCGGCGGCGCGCCTCGAGGGAGTGCGGCGCAAAGGCGAGCACCACCCGCAGCCGCTCCTCGGCGCCCGCAAAGTCGGAGGCGGCGATGCGCTCGTCGGCGGCAACGGTCTCGCGCTCCGTCCAGCGGTCACGGACCTCGCGCAGCGCCGCGTACAGCTCCGGCTCCTCCGGCGCGATACGCTTCAGCAGCTCCAGCGACTCCAGCGCCCCGGCGCAGTCGTCGCACTCCAGTTTGGCGCGCGATTCCGCCAGGAGTCGGCGCGTCTGCTCCGCTTGAATTGCCAGCAGTCGCTCGCAGGCGGCGACCTCGGCGGGCCGCGCCTGGAGAGCCGCGCGCAGGCGCTCGACGGCGTCCGCCAGCTCGCGGGCGTCGCTCGTCGTCTCCGTCTGGCACAGCAGCTCGTCCATGCCGGCGCCGGCCGCGGTGGCGGCTCCCTGGCCGAAAATCACCTCATACAGTGTGTGCGTTCCATCGCGCGCGCTGGCCGCCAGGTAGCGGCCGCTCGGCGAGAGCGCCAGGCCGGTGAGTCGCTGCTCCGCCTCATGCTCCCAGCCGATCTGCCCGGCCGCATCGAGCACGCAGAGGCGCGTGGTCGCCGCGCCGGCGGGCCGCACCATGGCCGCGCAGACGCCGGCATCCGCGGCCAGCGCAAGCGAAACGATCTCGCCCGGCAGCTCGGCCTCCCATACGCGCGTACCGTCGGTGTCGATCACGCCGATAGCGCCCGCCGCCGTGCCGTAAGCCGTGAATGCGCCGCGCGCCGCGACGGCGAGCGCGCGGACCGGCTGCTCCTGCTCGAACATCCAGCGCTCGCGCCGGGCCGCGTCGAAGAGCCAGACGGCGCCGGTTTCCGCCGCCTGGCAGATAAGCGCGCCGTCCGGCGAAATCGCGACGGCCGTGAGCGCAGCGTCCGCCTCCAGGAGCCAGGTCACGCGGCCGGTGATCTCGCCGAGCGCCACGGCGAAGCTGGAGCCGGCCATGTCCGAGAAGGCCGCGACGACCGTATTGCCCTCCACGTCCAGCGCGGAATCGACCAACAGGATATGCCGTTCGGGGAGAAACCGTGTCTTGGTTCCGGAGTGGATCAGGTAGAGATCGTCCGAAGTCATCCCAATGACGGAGTCGGACTGCGCGGAGGCCTCCAGCTCGAGCAGCGTCTCGACGCCGAACGTAGAGCGGACTTCAGCGGCGCCGTCGACGGCGAGGCGCGTGAGATCGTAAGTCCGCGGCTCCAGCGGGCGGGGCAGCGCGAGGGTGACGGTCCCGGAATCGTCCAGGGCGAAGCGGGAGACGGCGTAGGAGCCGCGAACCCTCCGGTCCCAGACCAGGTTGACAGTGCGGATGGAGGCCATTTGCGCCACTCTATTCGGCGGTGCGCGAGCGCTTCCCTGCTTCGGGTGCTCTATCCGCCACGCTGCAACTTCACGGACTCTCTAATGAAACTACGCGCGGCCGGTCAATGTCAAGTGTAGGCGGGCCGCGCCGTCGGGTTGCGCCGCAGGTAAAATGGATCCGATTGGGGGATTCGATGTACACACGACAGGAGATAATCGACGCAGCGTGCTCGCTAACGACGGGCGACCTGCGCGAGCTGGGGCGGGCGCTCGAAGAGAAGTACGGCTCCGATGCCGCGCGGCTGCTGTTCGGCGACGTGCCCGCGCCGGGCGCGGACTACGGTCGGTCGGTCACCGGCCATTACGATGTCTTCTTGCAAGACTGCGGCCGGAACAAGATCGAGGTGATTAAGACCATACGGGAGCTGACGCACTGGGGGTTGTACGAGGCGAAACAGGCGGCCGACCGCGCGCCGGGACCGATCGGCTTCCCGACGCCGGAGCTGGCCGCTCGCCACTTTTGCGACCGGCTGCTCAAGGCAGGCGCGACGGCTGAGATTCGGCCGGTCTAGCGCTTGACGGGCGGCCACGGAACTAGACGGTGTGAAATGTTCCGTTCAGGGTGAACGTGCCCTGCGCGCCGGTGGACGCGTTGGGCAGCATCGCGGCGTTGACGATCCGGAAGGTCAGCGCGTTTGTCGCGCCCGTCGTGACCATGTCGAATAGGACCTGGCCGCCGCTGGCCGACCAGGAGCGCGGCGTGCCGCTGTCCGTTGCCTGCTCGAACGTGAAGTCGTGGACCGAGCCGGCGGGTCCGGGCGCTCCATGGGAGAGCGTGATCGACTCCCCGGACTGGACCGCGGATGCGCCGATGATTTGAAGTATTACGCTCCGGTGTCCGGCGACCTGCGCGGCGCCCGCCTCCTCGCCGACGGCCTGTAGCGCGATGAAGTCGCCTGTCGGGACGTTCGGCTGCGTAACCGCGGTGTCGAGCGCAAAGTCGGTTGTGTTGGCGTTTGCGCCGCTCACGCTGGAGAACTGCACCGAGCTGACGGGCGCGGCGCCGAGCGATGCCGTGTAGGTATTGGAATTGACCACGACCTGAATCGCGCTCGATCTGCCGGAGGCCGGCACCACACCGGACGCCGAAACCGGGACCGCTGAGCCGGACGCGGAGTACGATCCGGATACCTGAAACGCGCCGCTTGAGCTCGTAATCGCGCCCGTCACCGCGGCAACGCCGATCACTGCGCGCGACGCGGCGCGCGTCGGGTCCGTCACCGTCATCGTGCCGGATATCTGGCCGCTGGACGCCGCCGTGAAGTCTATCACGCCGACCTGGCCGGACTGCAGCGTCGCGGCGCCGGCGTATCGCCCGGCGAACCTCGTGACGCCGCCGCCGATATTCCCGGCGGTCGATCCGCCGCCACCACAGCCCGCCATCAGCGGCGCGGCGACCGAAGTCAATATCACAGTGATGCATTCGCGGCGGTTCATGGCGGCCCTCCCAATAAGCAAGCACATAGGCGATATTGAGATATGCGCGGGGTACTGAAAAGGTTCCATTGAGCGCTGAAAGTGCCGCCGCGTACTCGCCGGCAGGCCACGGCGGCTTTGCGCCCTTCGCATCGACGCCTTCGCGCGAACGGCCGTGCCCGGGGCGGCACCACCGATCGCGCGCACGATCACGGATTCGACCGCGATATGCGCTTTGCGGCTGCCGAGTCGATCGCGGACCACTGACGCTCCGCCGCGGCGCCGTCGCCCTTCTGTTGGTACAGGTATGCGAGCATCATCCTTGCCGCGGTATCGCCGGGATTGGTCCGCAGCTCGGCGGCGCGCCGCGCAATCTCCGCGTCCAGTGACTCCGTCCGCGCCGTGAGCTGCGCGAACCTGCGGCCGGCCCACCAGTCGCGATAGTCAGCCATCTGGCGCGGGCCCTGCGCGCCGTGGCAGTGGCCGCATCGCTCCAACTGGCTGCCGAAGCGGACGAACTCCCCGTACCAGCGTGCCGCGCCGGCTTCGTCGCCCAGCGCCTCCGCGGTTCGCGCGCGGATGCGGACGTACGGCCGGAAGGCCGAATTCGTTATGTCCGGAGCCTGCATCCTCTTCACCTCCGGCTGAATCCGGCGTGCCTCTTCCGCCGCCTGGTCACGCAGCCCCACCTCAGTCAGCAGCGCCGCCAACTGCGCCCTCGCGTCCAGCTCCGCCGTGCTCGCCACCTCCGAACGTACAGTCTGTGCGCTCCTTATCTGCGAGACCTGTGATACCTGTGGAGCGGACCTGCCGTTCACGGCCGACTGCAGCTCGGTGACGAACTCGGTGAGCAGCAGCCGCTCGCACAGGGAGCGAACGCTGCCTGCCGGCGCCGTGCGCGCCGCCCGGCGCAGGATCGGCTCCAGGTAGCGACCCTGGTCGCGCAGGAACGTGAACGCGCGCTCGCGCCGGTCCGCGTCGGCCGAGGCCAGATCGCGAATGGCGGACGCCGCGGCCGCCTCGCGCTCCGGCGTCAGCACTTCCAGCCGGCCGACTATGACGCGGACCGTTCTCGCCGGCTTCGGCTCGATGGTCAGCGGGATGAAGCGATCGGTCCATTCCTGAGGGAGGATGGTGAGCACGCGGATGCCGTCGGTGTCGAAGTAGCTCTGGCGCCAGGTGTTCACCATGGCGCGCGCCTCCTTCGGGAACAGCCCGGCCTCCACCAGCCGGCCGGCGAGATCGTCCGAAATTCGCTGCTCGAACTCTGCCTGCGGCATTGCGCCGGACAGCGAGGGGATCGCGTCGTCGATACTCTGGCCCGGCTGAATCGCCGGCTCGTAACGGTACGTGGCGCGGCCGTGCTCGACGCGAATCAGGAAGAGGTGGCGCATTGGCGCAGCTTCGTCGCGATCGCAGGTCAAGATGCCCCTGGCCGTGGTCACCATTCGGAGCGGCAGCCGAGCGGTTCCGAGGCCGCGGTAGAAGAGAAACCTCTCGGCCTCGCCTGCCGGCTGCGCGGGCCCGTCAGCCGGCCGGACGTAGGCGGCGTCGACGTTACGCGCGTAGTCCCACAGCGAGCCGGCCGGCGTCTTCGGAAGCGCGGGAGCGGCGCCGCGGCCGGCCGGCGTAACGTGAACCTGCCAGCGGATATGTCCCTGACGCAGCGCGGGCGGGGTCCCGAGCTCGGCGGTGCTCGGACCGTTGTAGCGCGCCTGCGGGTACCACTGCGTCCAGATCCCCTGCGGGAATTTGACCTCAACGCTCACGTCGAGCGGCTCGTCCGTGTAGAAGTAGATGACCGGCGTCTCGCCCTTGACGGAGACGGTCGGCACGCGGAGCTGATCCTTACTGCGAGCATGCACGAAGCCCGGCAGCGCGTGCTCCTCGTGGTACATGCCGTCCAGCGTAACGCCGTCCGAATCGTTCATGGCGAGGAAGGTACCCCATTCGTGGACCGTAAAGGCCCGCGGCGCCTTCGCGACGGTAGCGCCGGCTGCCAACAGCAGCGAAAGGCACGTGAAGAGAGCGAGTCGTGTCCATCTTGAGCGATACATAGCAATTCTCCCAATTAGTGGCATGATGTCTCGCGGGTCTTGGTCTGCCGCCGCCAATTCGTTGCGCGACTCAGCTCCCGGCCTGCGCCTCCGCGAGATCGTACAGGATCGCATCCTTCCAGTCGTCCAGCATGGCCGTATCTCCGGCGACTATGCCCTCGCGCGTCACCGTTCTCGGAGGCCGCGAGATCGCCGCCATGGTGTCGAACAGCCGGCCGCGCTCCGCCGGGGAGCACCGGCGCAGCAGGTGCCAGAGCGTTATCGGGTCCAGCTTGCCCGCCGCGGCGCGCGCGGCCTCCGCAGCCCCGTCCCCGCCCGCCTCGTAGTCGAAGCGCGCCACCGCCAGCCGAAGCCGCTCTGAAGCGCCGTCGCGCACCGGAGCGCCCAGCCCGCCGCTCCGCCGCGACTCGCACGAGAAGCCCATTGGCACCAGCGAGGACCGGCCCCCCTCCTCCAGCGCCACCTCTCCGACGGTCACGGTGAGATGGGTCGATCGGCCACCGTCGGCGCGGAGCCGGTAGGCGCATCCGAGATCGACGGCGCGGCCAGCCCCGGTATCGACCACGAACAGGCGTGGCGGCGCGAGCACGTGTGCCTCCAGCGCGCCCTCCTGGAGCTCGAGTCGGTGCTGCGACGCATTCGTGGCCGCCAACCGGACCCGGCTGTCCGGCGCAATCGTGACCGTCCCGATCCCGGCCACGTCGATCTCCGCGGAGGATGCGCGGTCCGTCGTCAGGCTCTCGCCGACGCGCAGCTTGCCGCGTCCGCCGAGGGCAAACCAGCCGACTCGCGGCCTGCCCGCCAGCGTCCGCACCCCCCACCCCGGCGCGCTCTGCCGCCGTACCGCGAGGCCGAGGAGGACGGCCCCTACAACGGCCAGCGCAGTCGCTATGCGCCAGGGGGCGGGAAGGTTGTCCACGAAAGACACGAAAACCGCGAAAGGGTTGCTATTTCGGGATCGTGCGCGGCCCGCCTGCGCTGAAATCCCGCCGGCTCTTGCGTCGCGCGGGTCGCGGGTCGTCGTGGCAGCCGCTGCGGCGATGCGGGGGCCGCTTGCGCCGATCTTCGGGCCCGCCAGGACGCCGGAGGGCGCCCCGCCACGATGGGAGCGCACGGCCGACTCGATCCCGAGGCGGCTCTCCACGCGAGCCCATAGTGTGGCTGGCGCTGCGGCGGTTGAAAGCTGCTGCAGCGCCACGTGCGCGGCCCGAAGTCGCTCGCCAGCGGCGCGGCAGCGCGCGCATCGCGCCAGATGGCGCCTCACGCGCTGCCGCTGCGACGGCGAAAGGGCGTCGTGCAGATAGGCCGGCAGCAGGTCGTCTACGTGCCAGAGCGTCATTCTGCCCTCCGCGGTGAGGCGTGGTTGCTGGTTGCGGGTTCCTGGTCGCTGGTTCCTGGTTGCCCGCAGGCGACGGACCCCGTGCCGTTGTGCTCCGTCCGGCGATCCGCTTTGCCGTCGCCATAGCCGGCGAGCCTGGTGGCGAGGGCGCGAAGACCGCGGCTGAGGCGCGACGCGATCGTGCCTTTCGAGCAGTCCAGGGCTTCGGCCATATCGTCGTAGGAGAGATCCTCGAAGTATTTCAGGAGGATGGCGGCGCGCTGCTCGGAGGGAAGCTGCGCGAGCGCGGTCCGTACAGCCGTCTCCAGCTCGATCCGCCCCAGGTCGCCGCCGGAGGCCGGTCCGGCGACTACTGCGCAGGGGACTGCCGCGCGCTTGCGCCGCCGCAGCTCGTCGGTGCAGACGTTCGCGGCGATGCGATATATCCAGGTCTTCAGCTCCGAGTCGCCGCGAAACCGACCGATGTTCTGATAGACGCGCACGAATACCTCCTGCGCCGCGTCCTCCGCCGAGGCCGCGTCGCCGTTCAGGGTGTAGAGGGCGAAGCCGTAGACACGGTCCTTGTAGGCGTCGAAGAGCCGTCGGAACGCATCGCCGTCGCCAATGCGGCAGCGCTCGATGCAGTCCGCGTCGCAGACCGTCGCGGAACTCTCCGCGTCCGCGTGGATCTCCTCGTTCGCCGGCAAATCCAGGATGGCGATCCCTCCATTACGTCCTGTCACACTGTTAGACGGCGGCGCCCGCCGATATCTTCCCTGCTCCCGATAATGGATCGCCTCGCCCCCGCGCGTAAGGGCGTTTCATCGGCAACATCGGCACGGTGATGACCGTGGACGCCTCGCCGCCGCGTGAAAGGGCGTTTCAAGCAGCCCGTCGGGCCCCGGACCGCCGCAGGGCGCGCGATGGGCGCGCCCGAGATCATCGCATGCCGGCCTGTCCGGTAAGTCGGCCGGGAACCTGCGCGAGTGCGCGCGCCACGGTTGCCCCGAGCGCGACCGCATCCGCATATTGGCAGGATTCGCCCCGTCGCCGCGGAACGAAGTCCTATGGAAGAGAATACGCTTTGAGGAGGCGAAGGGCATGAAGATACGATCCACGTCGTTCGCGTTGGCGGCCCTGGCGATCGCGGCGGCGGGCGTGCTGCTTGTTACGAATCGGGCCGGCGCGCGCTCGCACGCCGGAAGGCTCAATGCCGGGCAGGAGTCGCAGGCGCCGACCGGCGTAAGCTGGCAGCTCTCGGAGGCGCCGCAGATGCAGATGGGGGTTCGGGACAAGTTCGGCACGCTCGGCGGCTACGACGCGACGTTTACCGTGACCAGTGCCCGCGGCGAGCATACGCGCAAGACCGTGCACGTCCGGGGCGATGAGTTCAAGTACGTCCTGTTTCCCGAGAACTTTCCGAACTACATAGAGGAGAAGGGCCGATTCAGTTGGACCTGCACCGTCCGCGGCCGGGTGGTGGTGCACGGCGCCTTCTCGTACATCCAGCTCCCGCGAGGCGGAACCGAGCTGGTGGTGCCAAGGAACTACTGACGGGGCTCGCTCCCACAATGAGTAGGCGAATCCCTACCGCTCGATCAGACGAAGGGCCTGCGTGATCTTTGCGAACACGGAGGAGGTCTGCTCCTTCGATAGCGCGAAGACGCGGACATCGATTCCGGCGACGTCCGTCCTTTTCGCGAAGCGCCAGCAGCAGTGATCGAGACGGTTCATAGGCGCCGGCCGGGACCTTCTATCGTGGCAGCCCGGTCATCGAGGCTGGTGCTAGATCAGTGGATCCCGCGCTCGATCGGCGCGGACCGAGCGGGATCGCGCAGTCCCCCGGGCCGAGCTAGCGCGCCGCCGAATCGAACAACCTTACGGCGAGCGCGTGCAGCCCGACAAGCGCGGCGCCGACCGCCAGGCCCGCTGTCAAGCCCATAACCAGCCCGGCTGCATGGCCAGCGATGTTGAGAGCAGGCTGCGGTATACCATTCGAGATCAGGAGGACGCGATTGAAACAGATCGCGGCCCCGCAGGCCGCGCACGCAAGCAGGACGGTCAGGCGGCCTGGCGCCATCAGCAAGTGCTCCTCGGAACGCCTGAGCGCCGCCGTGTCTGTGCGAAGTCGCAGACCGGTACGGGCGGGCGGTTATCTCAATCCCACGCCAGGCGCAGGATGCGGTGGTTTTGCGTGTCCGAGACGTAGATCTCGCCGCCGGGGCCGATGGCGACGCCCATGGGCTGGCGGAACGAGCCGATCCGCGCGCTCGGCGTGTCGAAGGTGATAAGCGAGTTACCCTGCGCGTCGAAGACGTGGAGGCGGTTGTAGCCGGACTCGGCCACGTAGAGCCGGCCCTGCCCGTCCAGCGCGATCTGCGCCGGCTCGTTCAGGCGGCGCTGGTGCGTCCGCTTGCCGTTCGTGAAGCAGACGATCTCCTGAGTGCCGCTGTCTGTAACGAACACCTGGCCGATCGCGTTGCAGATCACCCAGGTGGGCCGGACGAGCCCGGCCGCGCGGTCGTAGCCGCCGAGGAACTGGCCGCTCCGGATGTCGAAGCACATCACCCGGCCGTTCCCGCTGTCTGCGACCCAGAGCCGGCCGGACAGATCGAAGCTCAGGCCGCCGGGGGCGCGAAATCCGTTCATTACGCCGCGATGCTGGCCGTTGAAGCCGAAGCACTGCAGGCGGTTGTTCCCCTGGTCGGCGACGAAGAAGAACTGGCCGGACGCCTCGACGGCCACGCCCTGCGGACCCCAAAGCTCGCCGGGCGCATCGCCCGCGCGGCCGTACCGCTTCAGGTCGCCGTTCATCGCCACGCGCTGGATGCGCTGGTTCTGACTATCGGCAACGAATACGGCGCCGTCGCGATCCACCGCAAGGCCGGTCGGGCAGTTGAACTGGCCGGCTTCCGGGCCTGGCTCGCCGATCACCTCCACGGCGCGCAGGCGGATCGGCTTCCAGCCCGTTGGCGCCGGCTCCGGTTCGGCGGCAGGCGTCCGCGGCGCCTTCGGCCCATCGCTATCCAGCTCCAGGAAATCGAACCGGTCCATCGGATTACGCGCCGCTTCCTTCCACTGGCTCGCACGATTTCGTCAGTTTGGCTACCAGAAGCTGCTCCTCGATCTCCTGCATGCTCTCGGAGTGGGCGCTGGAGGCCAGGCGGGCGCGCGTGGCGGCCCACTCGCGCAGGTCCTCGATGCGCTCTCGCATCGTCATGGCCAGCGGGACGGTGTGGCGGGCGGCGTCGACAATCGACTCGGTGGTCAGCTCCTGGCCCTCGTTGTCGAATGCGTCGTAGAGCGCGTCCACCACGCAGGCCTCGATCTCTGCGCCGCTGAAGCCGGGCGTTGCGGCGGCGAGTCGCTTCAGATCGTACTCCTCCGGATTGCGCTTTCTCTTTCTAAGGTGGATCTCGAAGATGTCCGCGCGCTCCTCGGCGGACGGCAGGTCGATGAAGAAGATCTCGTCGAAGCGGCCCTTGCGCAGAAGCTCCGGCGGCAGCGCGGTTACGTCGTTCGAGGTGGCGACCACGAAGGTGGCGGCCTTCTTGTCCTGCATCCAGGTGAGGAAGGTGCCGAAGACGCGCGAAGTGGTGCCGCCGTCCGACTGGCCGGAGCTCTGCGTGCCGGAAAAGCCCTTCTCGAGCTCGTCGATCCAGAGGATGGCCGGCGAGACCGATTCCGCCACGCGGATCGCCTTGCGCATGTTCTCTTCGGACGAGCCGACGATGCCCGCGAAGATGCGCCCCACGTCGAGCCGCAGCAGCGGGAGGCGCCAGAGCGAGCCGATCGCCTTTGCCGAGAGGCTCTTGCCGCAGCCCTGGACGCCGAGCAGCAGCACGCCGCGCGGTTCCGGCAGGCCGAAAGCGCGCGCCTTCTCGGTGAAGGAGACCGTGCGCTTCTCCATCCACTCCTTCAGGTTGTCCAGGCCGCCCACGTCGCCCACCTGCTCGCTGAACGGGTAGTACTCCAGGATGCCGGACTTCCGGATAATCTGCTCCTTCTCGCTCAGGATCACGTCCACGTCGAACTTGTGCTTCTCGACAAGCGACTTCGCGAAGACGTTCTCGGCCTCGTTCACCGTCAAGCCCTGCGCGGCCTTGAGGATCTGGTCCCGCTCCAGGTCGGAGAGGGCCACGTTCAGGTTTGGATTCTCCTTGGCCTTCTGGATGATCCCTTCGAGCAGTACGTCCAGGTCGTCGCGGTCCGGCATGCCGTAGTCGACGACGGTGATCTCCTTCTCCAACTCGCTCGGCAGCTTGAGCACGGGCGCCAGGATAATCAGCGTCTTGTACGTCATCTTCAGCGACACGAAAAGATCGCGCAGCCGCCGGGTGATCTCGATATCGCCGATAAAGGCATGGAAGTCCTTCAGGACGAAGAGCGCTTGCTCCCGCGAGTCCATGACGAAGTCGAGCGCGCTGAGCGGCGCGCGCGTGGCGTTGTCGCGATGGTTCGCGTTCTGCACCATGCCCTGCGTAATGGTCCAGAAGAGGATCTTCTTGCCGCGGTCCTGCGCGATGCGGCGCAGGGCGGCCTCGACCCGGCCCTCCTCCCACGAGACAATGTAGATGATCGGGTACTTCGCCCGAATGAGCATTTCGAGCTCGTTATCCGCGCTGGAAGAAGCCAAGGAAGGACCTCCCGAAACTGACGGGCACGCTGGGACAGCCCGCGAACCAGACCGCTGAAGCGTGGGAAACCGGTAGACAATCTAATAGATGTCGGATACCACTATTATATGGGTAAAAGCGCCCTTCCGTCAACGCGCGCCAGCGGCATTGTTGTCCGCGCGGCGTTGACAATAGGTGGGCTATTTCGCTACACTAGGTGAGCCACGCCGAATTGCGGGGGATCGGCGGATTTGCGCCGGCTCATGGACGGATATTTGGAAGGATACGAGTTACGTGTCACTGCGCACCCTGATTGAACAGGTCCTGGAGCAGAAGACGTTCGCGGTCGCCGGCGTCTCGCGCGACCCGTCCAAGTACGGATACCTGGTGTACCGGAAGCTCAAGGCGGCCGGATACATGGTCTACGCGGTCAATCCGAACGCGGACGGCATCGACGACGATCCGTGCTACCCTGCGCTGGACAACGTGCCCGCGGCGATCGACTGCGTGGTCACCGTGACGCCGCCCCCGATCACGGAGAAGATCGTAATGGACGCGGGACATCTGCGCATACATCTCCTGTGGATGCAGCCCGGCTCCGAGTCGGTATCCGCCTACAACCTGGCTCGCTCCCTCTCCATGCAGGTCGTTTCCGGCGGGCCATGCATCATGGTGGCCCTGGCGCAAAGGCAGGCCCACTATGTCGGTAATGGTTAGTCCCGATCGCGGCGGACTTCCGCGCGCGGCCGTTACGATTACACCGGACTTCGGGACGATGGGCTCGTGCCTGGCCCTGCTTCGGATATTCCTCGGCGTCAAGCTGCTGATCGCCGGCATCGAGAAGTGGCGCTGGGTCACGCAGACGGGTCTGGGCGAGAAGCTCGGCGACTGGATCCACCACAAAGCGCCGATCTACTGGTACGTGCCGTTCCTCGAAAGCAGCGTCCTCCGCCACTCGCACCTCTTCACCTGGCTCGTCGTGTTCGGCGAGATCATCCTCGGCATCATGCTGGTGTTCGGCCTCTACACGCGGCTCGCCAGCTTCCTCGCGATCGTTATGCTCGTGAACTACATGTTTCTTACGTGGAACCTGGGCTTTCAGTGGCAGGGGCTGAACCAGGCGTTGATAGCGATCGCCCTGACCTGCATGATCACCGGGGCGGGCCGCGTCTTCGGGCTGGACGTCTCGAACGCGTTCAAGAACCCGAAGAGTATCTGGTGGTGAGCGCGAAAGCGACAGATGCCGCCGCCCGCCAATCCCCGGGGCTGCTGCGAAAGACGCCAGACAGCTTCCGCAGCACCTGGCCTGAGGATGGCCGAATCGTTAGCATGAACCAAAGGAGAGAGAACGCGAATGCGAACTAACCACGTTCGGACAGCGATCGGCGCTGCCGCCGTCCTGCTCTGCGCCGGATCGATCTCGATGGCGCAGCCGCCAAAGCACGGAATGCCGACGTCCCACATGGGCGGGCACATGGGTGGCGGACTCCACCTGTTCGGCAAGGGCAAGTACGTCGGCAACAAGAGGACGCACGTCTATCACCTGCCGGGCGACACGGGCAACATGCCCGAAATGAAGAACCGCGTCTACTTCCGCTCCGAGGGAGAGGCCCGGCGCGCGGGGTACCACCTGGCCGGCAAGCCCCACGGCAAGATGACGCCCAAGAGCCGCATGCACACGATGGGCGTCATTCGGCATAAGTAGACTATCCGCCGGACCGCAGGGTTGAAATCCCGGTCTGAGTTCACGAATCCCGTTCACGTGGGACTCCGTTCTTGTCGGGTTCTACGCGGAACCCCACGGGCCTCGTAAACTCAGACCGGTACTTTAACGCCGCAAACGATTGCCATCTCCCGTGCTCTCGTAGTTCCGCAGCGACGGCCAGATCAAGGCCGCGGCGGTCACTACGAGGACCGAGCCGATCCCGCCGCTCACCACGGAGACGACCGGCGAGAAGAGCTGCGCCACCACTCCCGACTCGAATCCCCCAATCTCGTTTGAGCTGCTGATAAAGACGCTGTTCACCGCGTTCACACGGCCGCGCATCGCGTTCGGCGTCTGTGTCTGGATGAGCGTCTGCCGGACCACCACGCTGATCATATCCAGAGCGCCCGTCAGGATGAGCGCGGCCAGCGAGAGCCAGAGACTGCGCGAAAAACCGAAAACCACCGTGGCGACGCCGAAGCCCGCAACCGCCCAGAGCATCGTGCGGCCGGGGCGGCGGAAGGGCGCCACGTGGGCTAGCGAGAGCGCCATCACAAGCGCGCCGGCGGAGGGCGCGGCGCGCATCCAGCCGAACTCGGCCTTGCCGACGTGGAGGATGTCTCGGGCGTAGACGGGGAGCAGCGTGGTTGCGCCGCCAAGGAGCACGGCGAATAGGTCGAGAGAGATCGTCGCGAGGATGATGTCGGCGCGAAGGATATAGTGTACTCCCGCGGCGAGCGTCGCCCACGTAAGCGGTTCGCGCCTGTCGGATGCGCGGCCGGCCTCGCGAATAAAGAGCAGCGTGCCCGCGCTGATCGCGCCGAGCGCCGTGTTCAGCAGGTAGACGAGATAGGCGTGGTGGAGGATCGCCAGCGCCAGTCCGCCCGCGGCCGCGCCCGACATGACCGCGACCCGCCGAATGCTCGAGTCCCACGATATGGCGCTTCCGAGCAGCTTCGGCGGCACGATCTGAGGCAGCAGCGCGCCGCGCGCGGGATTGCCGAATGCGCGGGCCGTGGCCGAGCAGAAGAGACAGACATAGTAGAGCCACGTCGGCGCGGACCGCGCGGAGAGCAGGGCGAGAGCGAAGGAGCAGACGCAGAACGCAAGCTGCGCGAGTGCCGCCACCTTGCGGCGCGAAAAGCTGTCCGCGACGTGGCCGGCAAGCAGGGCGAAAAGGAAGATTGGAATCGCCTGCGCGAGGCCCACGAAGGCCAGCGCCAGGGGCTCGCTCGTGCGGTCGTACAGCTCGTAGGCCACCGCGGCGCCCTGCATATTGTCGCCCAGCGCGGAGAGGTTGCGGCCGAGCGAGAAGAAGCGGAAGTCGGGCAGGCGCAGCGCGGCGTAGGGGTCGTGGGGAGCTTCGGCGGCTATCGGTGGCTCGTCGGGCGGACGCTCGCTGGCTAACGGGGCGGGAGCGGACGGTGCGACGCCCAAGTCGAGATACGATTCCGGCGACGCTACCTGCTCGGCGGCCGATGGAGCCGAAGGGCGCGGCAACGCAGCAGGGTCTTGCGGCGGTACAGGCGCTTCCGACATGCCGGCCGGCTACGCGAGCGCTTCCAGCCGCTGCCAGTAGTCGGGGAAGGTCTTGCCGACGCAGTCCGGGTCCGCGATGTCGATGCCCGGCGCGCGCAGGCCCACGAGCGCGAAGCTCATCGCGACGCGGTGGTCGCCGTAAGTCTGCACGGTCGCCGGCTGGATGGAGTCCGCCGGGCAGATCGTACAGCCGTCCGGCCGCTCGTCAACACGGACGCCGAGCCGTGTCAGCTCCGCGCACATCGCGGCGATCCGGTCGCACTCCTGGAGGCGCGTGTGCGCGATGTTCGAGATCGTGGTCGGGCCGTCGGCGAACGGTGCGAGAGCCGCCAGCGTCAGGCTCGTGTCTGAGATCGCGCTCATGTCGCGCGAAATGCCCCGCAGTCGCCCGTCCGCCGGCCCGCGCACGGTCAGGCCGGCGGCATCCTGCGTCACCTCGCAGCCCATTTCCGCCAGCGCCTCCGTAGCGAACCGCACGTCGCCCTGCAGCGAGTCCGAGCCGAGGCCGGGCACCGTAACGCGCCCACCCGTGAGCGCGGCGGCCGCGAAAAAGTAGGATGCGCTCGAGGCGTCCGGCTCGATGCGGTACTCCTGGGCGCGGAACCGCTGTCCGGCACGCACGAGGAACTCCGACGGGGGCGTGGGTTGCTGGTTCCTGGTTCCTGGTTCCTGGTTCCTCGTTGCGGGTCCCTGGTTGCCAGGTTTGCTGCTGTCGGTGGGGTCGGTGCCCTTCTCGACGTGGACGCCCCAGCGGTCCATCATCCGAATCGTGAGGTCGACGTAGTGCGGGCGAAGCTCGCCGCGCACGGCGAGGCGCATGTCGGACGCGGCATAGGGCGCGACCATCAAGAGCGCCGTGAGGAACTGGCTGCTTGCGTCCGCCCCGATCTCGATCCTGCCCCCGTAAAGCTCGCCGCGCGCGTCCACCACCAGCGGCGGGCAGCCCTCGGCCGCCTCCGCGCGCACCGTTACGCCGCACTGCGATAGCGCCTGCATCAGGTCGCCCTGCGGCCGCTGGCGCATGCGGGCGCTGCCGTCCAGCCGGAATCGCCCGCAGCCAAGCCCGCAGAGCGCCGTGAGGAAGCGGATCGAGGTGCCGGAGTTCTCCAGGTACAGGTCGGCGCCGCGGGCCGGAACCGCGCCTGCCGCGCCGGTTACTTCGAGCTCGCTGCGCTGCAGATCGCCCTCGATGCGGAAACCGAGCCGCCGCAGCGACTCAATCATCACCCGCGTGTCCTGCGAATCGAGCACGCCGGTCAATCGAGATCGTCCATCGGCGAGCGCGGCAAGAATCAGCGCGCGATTCGTGATGCTCTTGGAGCCGGGTATCGCCGCCTCGGTATCGGGCGGGCGCGCCAGCGGGCGCACGGAGTAGGTTGAGCTCATGAGGCGGGCGCTGCTTACTTTACCGTGAATGGAGTCTGGACCGTCGGCTGCGCGGTGCGCCCGATGCCGGCGTGCAGCACGGCCAACGCCGTGTAGGATCCTGCTGCAAGCGTCGGCTCAGGCTTGCCGACCGGCCCTTTTTCGCCGGGCGTAAACGTCTCCGAATAGACGAGCTGCTTGCCCGGCTCTACAGTTGTCTGGGTCACGAGTTGTGCGAACATCCGGCCGCGCGCCCATTGCCACAGCTTTTCGCCGGAGGCCTGCGCGCCCTTGTGGATTTCGAAGTCGTACCGCATGCCCGACGGGAAGATCACCTTGATCGCGGACTTCGTATCGTTCTTCGCGGTAAGCGTGAACTTGATCGGATCCTTGGTCGAATAGGTCTTCTTGTCGGTGCGAAGCGATACCGTAAGCGACGGCTCGGAGCGCGTCGGCGGCCCGGGCTGCCCCTTGGGCGGCTGCGCGCCCGCCACGGCGGTAGTGATCGCCAGGGCGGCGGCGGCCGCGACGACGCGTGTCAGGTTCAACATGTCTGCCTCTTTCGGTTATTTCGGCAGCCCCGTGGGCCAGGCCGGCAGCGAATCCAGGAGCTGGACGGCGGCCCGCAGTCGGCGCGGCCGTCCGAATCGCGCTTCACTCTCGGATACGCCGGCGAGCGCTCGGCGTGACGCCGCGCCCAGCCTATTGCGGCACCGGCCGGTTCATCTGCTTGTAGATTGCGACCATCTGGTCCATGTCCTTGCGGCACTGCTCGTTCTTCGGATCGACCTTCAGCACTTCGCGGCAGAGCGCGAGCGCGGCCCGGTACTTCACCGCCGGCTTGAGCTTGTTTGCGCCGATATAAATCCGCTGCTCGAACTTGACAGCGTTATCGACGTACTCTTTCTTGACCTTTGCGTCCTTCGGCGACTTCTTCAGCTTGGCCTGCTGGGCGTTGTAGTCTTTCGCCATCTTGGTCAGATCCTTGTCATAGATCGGGACCTGGCTAAGCGCCATCGCGCACGTCATCTTGGTCTGCGCGGAGAATGGCGCCATCACCGGCGCCTGGGCGGTCGCCGCCGCCACGCAGGCCCAAAGCAACGCCGCGCCGAACGCAGCCAATAATCTACAGTTCAATACGCTGCCCCTTTCACTTCGCTGCCCTCAGTTATCACCTGAGTATTGCTCTATATCGATCGCGGACCGCCTGCCAGAAGCGGCTGCCGGCCTGGCCGGGCGGCCATGGAGGGCCCTCGCCGGGAAACGATCTCCGATACGGAAGTATAGCACAACTCAGACGGCGAAGCCGGCCGACCGGAACTCCTCCAGCATGGCCGACTCCTCGTCCGCAGTGAGGTTGACCAGCGGCGGACGAACGCCCATTCGCGGCAGGCCGCGGTTCGCGAGGACGCTCTTGCTGGCTCCGACGAACGGGTAGCGGACCAGGATGTCGAGCATCTGGTCCAGCCGCTGCTGCGCGCCCTCGATGTCCAGCGTGTCGCCGCGCACGAACGCGTCTCGGACCGCGACAACCGTCTCTGGAAACGGATTCGCGCCGCCGGAGATACAGCCCGCTCCGCCCGCTCCCAGGCATCGCTCCGCGAGGTAGTCGCTGCCGGAGAAGACCGCGAGCTCTGGAAACGCCCGGATCAGCGCGTCGGTCCGCGGCCAGTCGCCCGCGCTGTCCTTCACGCCCGCCAGTCGCGGATGGCCGGCCAGGCTCCGCAAAAGTGCGTCCGTGATCGGAACGGAGGTCATCTGCGGGATGTTGTAGAGCAGCACGGGCAGCTCCACCGCGTCCAGGATCGACTCGAAGTAGGCGGTCAGCCCGGCCGACGCCGGACTCTTGAAGAAGAAGGGCGGGAGGACCAGCGCAGCGTCTACGCCCAGGGCGGCGGCGTGGCAGGTCAGCTCGATGGTGTCCGGCGCGTTCGCGGCGCCGGTGCCGGCAACGACGGTCAGCCCGCCGGCGCGGCGCATTGCTGCCTCCAGCGTCTGCTTGCGCTCCTCCACCGTGAGGGACGTGCCTTCGCCGTTGGTCCCGCACACCACGATGCCGTCGATGCCAGCCGCGCGCTGGAAGTCGATGAGCGCCGGCATCGCCTCCAGCATAAGGCGGCCGCTCATGTCCATCGGCGTCAGGATCGCCGTCATTACGCCCCGCAGGCGGCTATCGGTCTCCGGCATTGCTGCCTCCTCATTCGGGCGAGGGCGACGGAATGAATTCCTTCGCTTTACAGCCTTCGGCCACTTGTCCCTGCGGGACACAATCCGCGCCGCGGCGCCGTGTGCGCACTGTTCATATTTCCACAGGGAGATTGGGACGTCCGGCCCATTCGTTCCAGGAGCCGTCGTAGTTGGCAAGCCGGTCGCGGCCGAGCATGGAGAGCGCGAACAGGACGGAGGTTGCCGCGACGCCGCCGTTACAGTAGGCGATGACGCGCCTGTCCGGCGGTACGCCGGCCGCCTCGATCGCGGCCGTCAGCTCGACCGGCGGCTTGAAGCGACCGTCCGGCGCAAAGAGCGCCTCGCGCGGCAGGTGCAGCGCGCCGGGGATGTGGCCGCCGCGCGCCCCGCGCTGAACGCGACCGGTGTACTGGCCCTCGTCCCGCGCGTCCACGATCGCCGTGTCTGCAGCGCCGATCCGGGCGGCCGTCTCTTCGGCGGTGACGCGCCAGGCCGGGTCGGGCTGAGGGGTGAAGCACGCCGACGGGTAAGACGGCACGTCCGGGGTGATCGGCCGGCCCTCCGCGATCCACTTCGGCCAGCCGCCGTTCAGGACGCGGACATTCTCGTGGCCGTAGTATCGCAGGAGCCACCAGAGGCGCGTCGCGAACTGCGACGCCGGGTGCGCGTCGTAGGTCACGATCTGGCTCTCGTCGCCGATGCCGACGCGCTCGAACAGCCGTTGAATCTGCGCCGGGCCGGCCGCCTGCGCCGGGACCGGATCGTCCAGGTCCACGATGTCGCGCGTCCAGTCCAGGTAGATCGCGCCGGGGACATGGCCCCGCTCGTACTCCTCGCGCGCGTCCAGGTAGTCGGCCGCCTGCACGCCCTCCGCGATCTGGCGCGTCCGCACCGCGCCCCGCACGTCCACGACGCGCAGCCTGGCGTCGCCCGCCGCGATGCGGTCGGCCAGCTCCGCCGTCTCGATCAAGTGGCCCGCGCGAAGTGACGCCGGTCCATTCTGCGGATTCGCCATTGAAGTGCCTCCCTCACACCTCGCTGCCCTTTACAGCGCACAGATTCCATCCCGGGGAGCGCCTATCCTGCCGCGTCATGAATGCACGCGGCAGGAGATTGCGAACGATCGCCGCGCGATTAGCGTCGATCACAAGGACGCGGCCGCCCCACCGGGTTCCGGTGGGGCGGCCGCACGCATCCAGTACTTGTCGGTTGGTTGGAATCGGGCTACGGCTTGGCCGGCTTTGCGGCCAGTTTCGCCTGATATGCCTTCTTCAGCGCCTCTCGCTCTTCCATTTTCGCCAGCTCCGCCTTGATCTCGTCGAGGGCCGGCTTGGGCGCATTCTTGGACGCGACCGCGAAGGCCTTGCGCGCCTCATCGTAGCGGTCCATCTTGGCCAGCAGCACCGCTTTCAGGAACCGCGCGTCCAGCGAGCCGGGGAAGATGCGCAGCACCTCTTCGATGTGGGGGAGCATGTAGTCCGGAGTATCGTCGCAATCAATGAAGGCAGTCTGGCGCGCGCCCAGAATCAGATGCGCTTGCGCACGCATGCCGGGAAAGTCCGGAGTGTTCGCCTCAAACCGCACCGCGGGGAACGTGTGTTCCGGACCACTCCCAGGAAGAGACCACGTGAGGTCCGGCTTAATGCTCCCGTTATAGCAAGCCGCCGCGTCTTCCCATCTGTAGCTATCCAGGAGCGCAAGAGTGTAAAGCATTCGCGTTCCCGGATCGCTTCCATAGCTCAGGACCCTGTCCGCGTGCGGCTCGATCATCCAGCGCAGGTCGGCGACGGCAGCCTCCGGCTGCTTCAGCTTTAGGTGGATCTCTGCCAATCGGATCCGTGCCTCGCAGTTGTCCGTGTCGATCTTCACCGCCTGCGCAAAGAGCGCGGCGGCCTTACGCAGGTCCTCCTTTTTTAACGCGGCCATTCCCAGCTTTCCAATGCGGAGGCTCTCGTTGGCGGCCGCATCCATCTTTGTGGTGTCTGCCGAGAGGTAGGGGGATTTGATTGCGACATGGCCGCCGGCAGGCGGGTCTTGACCCCACGCGCCTACGGCCCAGGCGCATAGTGTTATCGTGGCAAGCAGGGTCAGTATTCTAGCTTTCTTCGTAGTA
>DATGJU010000485.1:0-12181 GCA_035295045.1 Chthonomonadaceae bacterium | reverse complement strand
TGGCGAGGAAGTGTATGGCCTGCCCTCCCGGATCGTCCCGATCGTGGGAGGCTCCGGACCCATGTGGTGGTTCAGCGGCTTCCTGGGAATGCCGGTTACGAGCCCAGGCATCGAGTACCCCGGCGTCCGCGTCCACGCCCCGAATGAGCACATCCGCCTGGCAGACTTTTCGCGCGGCACGCGCCACCTCGCCCGCCTTCTGGCACGGATCGGCGAGGCTATCGGACCTTGAGCAGCGCACCGGCAATGACCGGGCATTCCGCGGCTACGTCGCTGCGCCGCACGGAATCCGCGCGTCCGCGATCCGGCCGGTATAACGGCAGCGAACCATGGGTTCCCGTCCCCGACATGGGCGAGTGGAGTAAAGTATAAGCCATGCCCGGTCAGCCTGACGATGCGGAACAGACTTGGAGCAAGCGGTCGCTGCGACCGCGGCGGCGCGATAGCGCGCCGCCCGAGCCGGGCCAGCTCTACGCGGCGATGCGGCGCTTCTTCGAAGAGGAGCAGTGGAAGTTTCACGAAATCGAGGGCCAGTCGGCGGTCCGTCTGGGCTGCACGGGAGAGAACGGCGACTGGACCTGCGTCGCCCAGATCAAGGAGAATCCGGGAAGGTTCCTCTTCTACTCTGTGCTGGCTGTCCGCGCGCCGGCTGCCGAGCGCTCCGCAGTCGCAGAGTTCATCGCGCGGGCGAACTACGGAATGGTGCTCGGCAACTTCGAGCTGGACTACACGGACGGCGAAATCCGCTACAAGACAAGCGCCTACCTCGAAGAGCTGCTGCCTTCGCGAGAGCTGTTCCACACGCTGGTCTACACGAACCTGCTGATGACGGACAAGTACCTGCCGGGTATCATGAGCGTTATCTACGCCGGGATGACGCCGGATCTGGCGATGGCGCGGGTCGGCGGGTGAGCGCGACTACTCGTCCAACGGCGCAAGGCAGTACGCCGAGCGCCGCCCGAGCTGCCGTCGCCAGCGAGAAGCCAGGCGACCAGCTAATTCGGCCACCGGCAGAGGCGACACGATGCGAATGATTTGTGGCTTCTTTGGAAGGGGGCTGTTCGCGCGGATTGCGGGTGCCGCGGTCCTGCTCGTCGGCTGCTGGCCCGTTGCAGACGGCCCGCGACCGGACGCGTCCGCGGGCGGCCAGACCGCCGGGAGCAGCGCACTTGCGCCCGCCTCACTTCGAGATAGGAGCAAGCAGACGGATACTTCCGGTGATAAGAGGGAATCAACGGTGCTGGCACAAGCGAGCGGGCGATGCTGCGGATTTGTGGGCGTGCGCGATTTTACGGCGTGGGAGCGAACTCTCGTGGAAGGCGCGGTCGTCCTCAGCTCGCCGGAACTGACGCTGCCGGTCCCCGCCAACGAGGTGGTCGTATCGTGGAACGCGGACGCCCCGGCCGGCACGGGCCTGGAGGTCGAGGCGCGCGGGATAATGCCCGACCACGCGACGAAGTGGTACAGCATGGGCCGCTGGTCCAAAGACGACGGCAAGTTCCCGCGCGCAAGCGTCTCCGGCCAGAAGGACGCTGATGGCGACGTAGACACGGACACGCTGGTACTGACGCAGCCGGCGCCGAAGATCCAGCTCCGCGTGACGCTTCGCTTCGCGCCGCCGGCGGTTTCGCCCACGCTGAAGTTCATCGGCATCTCCGCGCTGGACACGCGAGCGGCGGCTCCCGCGCTCGACCCGAACCGCGCGGCATGGGGCAAGGAGGTTGCGGTGCCTTCGCGCACGCAGCTCGGATGGCCGGGCGGGCGCGGCTGGTGCAGTCCGACGAGCACCGACATGGCGCTCGCGTTCTGGTCGAAGCGGCTCGCGCGGCCCGAGCTGGACCTGCCCGTGCCCGATGCCGCGCACGCCATTCACGACAGGGTTTTCGGCGGCACCGGCAACTGGCCGTTCAACACGGCATTCGCAGGCTCGTTTCCTGGCATGCGCGCCTACGTTTCCCGGTTCGGCGACATCCGCGAGCTGGAGGATTGGGTGGAGAGCGGCATACCGCCGATCGTCTCCGTATCCTACGCGATCCTGAAGAACCAGGACCCAATCAACGATCCCGGCCATCTCATGGTGTGCGATGGGTTTGACCAGAAGGGAGACATCGTGCTTAACGACCCCGCGTACCATGCGGACAAGGGCGAGCGCTGCCGCCGCGTTTTCCCGCGCGCCGACTTTCTCAAGGCGTGGGCGAAGTCCCGCAACACCGTCTATCTGATCTATCCGGAGGGCGCGAAGATTCCAGCGAACCGGTACGGCGACTGGGAGGCCCAGCCTTGAGCGCGCTCGATATCGAGTTTGTGAAAGCGCTGGCGCGCGAGGCGGGTGACCGCGCGCTGACCATGCTCAGCGCAATGCAGCCGGAGTACAAGGCGGACGGCTCGTACGTCACGCACATCGACCGGCAGACCGAGGAGCTGATCCGCGAGAGGATCGCCGAGCGGTATCCCGACCATTCGTTCCAGGGCGAGGAGTACGGCCGGTTCGGCGATCCATCGCGGCCCCTCTGGTGCGTCGACCCGATCGACGGCACGACGAATATGGTCTATGGCCTTACGCACTGGTGCGTCTCGATCGGACTCATCGAGGGCGGCGAGGCGGCCGGCGGCGCCGTCTACATTCCGAACACGAACGAGATGTACTGGGCGGTGCGGGGCGAGGGCGCCTACTGCAACGGCGTGCGGCTCGCGCCGCCGGACCGCACCGCTATTCATGGCGAGGACACGCTCGGGATGACGAGCTCCTCCGTCAAGACGCTCAACCCCTGGGTTCTGGAGGGCCGGATTCGCTGCATCGGCAGCATAGCGATCGAGTTCGTCTACACCGCGCACGGCCGGCTGTGCAGCCACGTTGGATGCCATGAGGGCATCAACGACCTCGCCGCGTCGCTCTGCATATGCACGGAGGCCGGATGCGTGGTGGAATATCTGGACGGCAGTGAGTTCAGCATCCAGGACATGGTCGCAAGGGGAAAGACCCGCGGCCACTTCGTGGTGGCGCCGCCTGAGTTCGCGAGGGTCCTGAGGTCGCGGCTGAAGGTGACGCAGACCGGCAGCGCCGCGTAGGGTTGGGCTGCGCCTCCGGGTGCGGGCAGTAATCGCGGGCGCCGTGGCCGGGGGGAGGCCGGGCGCCCGCGATTTCGTCGTTACACCTCGCCGATCGGGACGGTGCCGACGCGGCCGCCGACCTGGGTGGCCTGTGTATACTGAACCGCAGTCGAGCCGTCGGTCCGGCTCGCCCAATGCGCGCCGCGAAGCTCCATTACGAAGAGCCCGATGAACAGGCTCGCGAACAGGATCATGCCGAGGAAGGCGAGATGGAAGAAGTCCGGACCGCGATATATGCCCTCCTCGATGTTGTGCCTTGCGCGCACGTAGCGGACGCAGGACATTACGGCGATCACGACGCCGGAGATCAGCGCCGCCAGTCCGAGGACCGAGCTCGCCTGGTACGGCTTGATCGTCATCACCGTGCTCAGGAAGGGATTCGTGTCGATCTGGTGGTTGAACTGTGCGGCCGGGACGCTCAGTATCATGATCAGCATGCCCACGAACACCCATGCGATTAGAGTGCGCTCATTTGCCTGGTGCGCCTTCAGCTTGACGTGGCTGTAGCGTCCATAGATCGGCGTGGCGCCCAGTCCCTCACTGCTTCTTGTTGTCATTCACCCGTCCCTCCCGTCGTGCAGTGTTGCCGCGATCTTCGGGCCCTGGGCGGTGCGCCGCCAGTTGGCGCTCAGGTCCGCAAAGAGATCGCAACATGGTTGTGCCACACAACGCCAAACGGGATGCCTGGTAACAATATCCGCAATCGCGTCACGACATTAGTTCATTACCGTGATATTTTCACGATTCATATTGTATAATGATCATTGTTACGTGACTTGCGGGAGTTGCAGGCCCCGCGACCCAGCATGGATTATCCGGTGAATGGAACTCATGGACGTATCGGCGTGCAGCAAAACTACAGAGGGGGAGCGGGCGCCGCTCACCGCCGAGCTGGCGTGGATGGAGCGGGTCCTGCCGAGAATAATGCGTCGCCTGATGGACTCGGAGAACCTGGACATGCCGCTGTTCCAGCTTCCGCTGGCGCAGATGCGTCTTGCCTACGCGCTCTACCCCGAGTCCGACTCCCCGGATGCCGCGGGACCCGGCGAGACCATGGGCCGACTGAGCGAGCAGCTCGGGGTGCGGCAAAACGCGCTGACGCAGGCTGCGGACCGTTTGGTGCGGCACGGGCTTGCGGAGCGGCTGAGCGATCCGCACGACCGGCGCGTCGTGCGTCTGCGGCTTACGAAGACGGGAGCCGATTGGGTTCGCCAGCGGCGCGAGCGACGTCACGAGCATCTTGGCGCGCTCTGGGCCGAACTGAACGAGGGCGAGCGGCAGGAGTTTCTGCATGCCGTGAACGTTTTAGAGGCGGTGGCGCAGCGGCTGGATACCCACCCGGAGCAGGACTTGGAAGGAAACAGTCTGCCTGCGGCAGTGTCTCACGTCAGGGAGCCGAGGCGGCAGCTTCCGACCGTCGAGGAGACGCTTGCGCGCTTCACGGTGGGCGCCGCGAACGGCGCTGCGGCGCGCATCGGCGGGCCAAATTAACGATAGTCTTTCGTGGTTACAACAAGCGTTTGAAGACCAAGGTTTGAAGAGTAGGCAGCGCCGAGCGCGTTGCGGCCCGTGGAACGCTGAATGTTCCGCGGCGCAGCCCGCCCACCAGTGCGCAAATCGGCGCTCGACGTAAGGAGTGTCTTCCATGGTATCGGAACAGGCAGCCGCGCCGCCGACGGTCCGGCGTAAGGCGAAGCGAAATATGCGGCCGCTGATAGGGTTCACCGTTCTGGCGGTGCTGGCCGGTGGAGGCTGGTTTGGCTGGGTGAAAACGCATCCGCCCGAAGATCCCAATGCCAAGCTGCTGACGGATACCGTGAAGAAGGGCGACCTCATCGAATCGGTCTCGGCATCCGGCAGCGTGACCGCGCAGACCGGCGCGCAGGTGAAGATCGGCTCTCAGATCACAGGCGTGATCCGCCGGCTCTACGCCGATGTCGGCAGCAAGGTCAAAGCAGGCGAGACGATCGCCGAGCTCGACCTGCCCGACATCCGCGCGCAGCTCGTCCAGGCGCAGGCCAATCTCGACGCGGCGCAGACCAAGCTCCAGCAGCAGCAGTCCGGCGTAGCGATGGAGCACACCCAGACATCCAGCGCGGTAGCGCAGGCGCAGGCCGACTTGAACAGCGCGAACGCCGCGCTGCGATCCGCGCAGGCTGTCGCCAGCCAGCAGACGGCTGAGACGCCCAACGATATCAAGCGCGCCGAATCGGCCGTGGGTACGGCGCAGGCCGCGCTCTCGACGGCCAACTCCACGCTCAAACAGGTGCAGGCGAGCGCGAACTTGCAGATCTCGAATGCGCAGGAGCAGGTGAACCAGGCGCAGGCGACGGCGAAGAATACGGCTATCACCCTCAAGCGAAACCAGGACCTGCTCAAGCAGGGCTTCGTTGCGGCCAGCGTAGTCGATGCCGCGCAGGCAGCGGACAGCGTCGCGCAGTCCCAGATCGCCGCGGCGCAGCAGAACGTCTCGCTGGTGAAAGAGAAAGTGGCGGCGGACGTTCAGTCCGCGAAGGACCAGGTTTCGCAGGCGCAGCAGAACCTGGCGTCGGCGCAGGCCGCACTCACTTCCGCGCAGGCCGGTACCTTCACGGTGGCGGCGCGCAATGCCGACGTAGTCAACGCGCGCGCCAAGGTGCGGCAGATGGAGGCCGCGCTGCGGACCGCGCGGGGCAACGTGAGCCAGGACGTGCTCAAAGGGCAGGACGTGGAACAGGCCCGCGAGGCGGTCCGGGAGGCGCAGGCGCAGGTAGCGTACAACCAGGCGCAGCTTAACAAGACGATCATCAAGTCGCCGATCTCCGGGACGGTCCTGCAGCTCGCCTCGCAGCAGGGCGAGACGCTGGCGGCCGGCCTGTCCGCGCCGACGCTTATTATCGTCGCCGACCTCAACCGGCTTCAGGTGGATGCGTTCGTGGACGAGACGGACATCGGTAAGATACACCTGGGCCAGGAGGCGGACATAACCGTCGACGCGTTCCCGAAGCGCGTGTTCAAGGGCCACGTCACGAAGGTTGCCTCCGGCTCGACGATCCAGCAGGGCGTGATTACCTACGATGTGACCATCGCGCTCGACGGCATCCGCAAGCAGGCGCCGGCCACCGCTGCCGCCGGCCGTGGCGCGGCTGGCGCCCGGCGTGGCGCAGGCGGCCGACCAGCCGCGGGCGGCCCAGCCACAGGCGGTCCCGGTCGCGCGGGGGGCGCCGATACCGGCGCGGGACAGGGCGGCGGCGCGGGAGACAGCGCCGGGCAGGATGCCACAGGCGGCCGGCAGGTCAACCCGATGAAACTGCTCAAGCCGGACATGACCGCAAGCGTGACCATCCAGACCGGCGTGCGGAAGGACGTGCTGCTCGTGCCGTCCGAGGCGGTAAAGGTCGGCAAGCGCGGAACCACCGTTACGCTGCTGGTCAAGGGTCCCGACGGCAAAGACATTCCGACGCCGACCAAGGTGCGCACCGGCGGGACCGACGGCACCTTCACGGAGATCCGAGACGGCGTGAAGGAGGGCGACAAAATCGTTCTCGCCGGGCTGGACCAGGGCGGCCCGCGCTTTGGCCCACAGTCGCCATTCGGCCCGAGCGGCGGTAACCGCGCCGGAGGCAGCAGCGGCGCCGGCGGCGGTGGCGCGCGGCGGGGAGGGTAGGCATGCCTCCGCTCCTTTCGCTTCGCGACATCTACAAAACGTACGTCATGGGGGACCAGGTAGTGCGGGCCCTCGACGGCCTCTCCGTGGACATCCACGAGGGCGAGTTCGTCGCAATCATGGGTCCGTCCGGCTCCGGCAAGTCGACGCTGATGCACATCATCGGCTGCCTCGACGCGCCGACCGAGGGCTCGTACCTCATCGACGGCGTGGAGGTCGCGGACATGGACGACTTCGAGCTCGCCAAAATCCGCAACCAGAAGATCGGCTTCGTATTCCAGGGGTTCAACCTGCTGGCCCGGACCACGGCGCTGGAGAACGTCGAGCTGCCGATGCTCTACGGCCATCGCAAGGACCGGCGAGCCAGGGCGATCCGCGCGCTGGAGCGCGTGGGCCTCGGCAACCGGCTGGACCACCGCCCGAACGAGCTGTCGGGCGGCCAGCAGCAGCGCGTAGCGATCGCGCGCGCCATCGCGTCCGAGCCGCGCCTGATCCTCGCCGATGAGCCGACCGGCAACCTGGCCAGCCTCCAGAGCGAAGAGATAATGCAGATCTTCCAGGAGCTGAACGACGAGGGCGGGACCGTGGTTATGGTCACGCACGAGACGGATATCGGGCAGCACTGCAAGCGCATGGTACACATCAAGGACGGTCAGGTGCTGGACGATGAGGCCGTCAGCGACCGGCTCATTGCGGTCAACGTTCTGGAGGAGATGCGGCAGGAGCGCCTGCGCGACGAACAGCGCAAGGCCGCGGCGCTTGCCGCAGCAGGGAGATAGCGTATTGAATCTGATCGAGAGCTTCCGCGTGTCCATTCGGGGGCTCGCCAACAACAAGATGCGGTCTGCCCTGACCATGCTCGGCATCATTATCGGCGTGGGCGTCGTGATCCTGGTGGTCGCAATCGGCGAGGGGGCCACGCGGCGCGTCACCGAGACGGTCAATTCGCTCGGCACCAACCTGCTCACCGTGTTTGCGGGGTCCAGCCGTGTGCGAGCGAGCGCGGCAACCACCACGTCGAGCACGTCGACTTCATCTTCTACCTCGACTTCGACGTCCGGCGGCGGAATGACCAACCGCATGACGATGGACGACTCGAACCAGATCGCCGCGCAATTCAAGAAGACCATCGACGCCGTCGCGCCTTCCGTCAACAGCAACGTGACGATCCGCAGCGGCAACGCGAACTCCACGACCCGCGTCACGGGCACGACGGTCGATTATCCGTACGTAAAGAGCATCGAGGTGGATCGCGGCCGCTTCTTCAATGAGGCCGAGCAGGAGGGCAGCCGCAAGGTCTGCGTAGCCGGCACCACGATCGCGGAGAAGCTCATGGGTGACGCGCACATAGACCTTACGGGCCAGACTATTGCCGTGAACGGCCAGAACTTTCAGGTCGTCGGGATGCAGGCTCCGAAGGGCGCGACCTCTTGGGGCCAGGATCAGGACGACATCCTCATCGTGCCTATCACGACCGCAATGCGCCGTATCCTGAACCGGCGCAACATCGACATGATCTCGGTCCGCTGCACCACGCAGGACACGATGCCGCTGGCGCAGGAGCAGATGTCCAACTTCCTGCGAGTGCGCCACCACACGCCGCCGCCGTATCCGGACAACGACGACTTCAAGATCTTCAGCCAGACCGACCTGCTTCAGACGCAGCAGAGCGTGACGGGAACCATGACCAGTCTCCTGAGCGCCGTCGCGGTGATCTCGCTCGTGGTGGGCGGCATCGGCATCATGAACATCATGCTCGTCTCCGTTACCGAGCGGACGCGCGAGATAGGCATCCGTAAGGCGATCGGCGCCACGCCGCGCGACATCCTCCTGCAGTTCCTGATCGAGTCGTCCATCCTGTCGCTGATCGGCGGTCTTATCGGCATCGGCCTCGGCGTGAGCGGAGCCTACCTGCTCGCAACCGTCGGCGGCTGGAGCGCCATCGTGAATATGACGGCCGTGGTGGCCGCCGTTGCGGTTTCGGTCGGGGTGGGACTGTTCTTCGGCATCTACCCGGCGAGCAAGGCCGCGCAGCTCCATCCGATCGTCGCCCTGCGGTTCGAATAGGTGCGAAATCCGCCGCGCCGCGGGCTAGAAACCCCGGGCCAGGTTTACGAGGGCCCCCGCAGGCGGCCGAACCCGCGATGGCGGATAGCGTAAACCAGGACCGGTACTTTAGTGCGGCGAACTGCTTAGTGGAATCACTATGAGCGATGGCCCCGCCCCCGCTGGCGCCGAGAAGCATGCCGAAATACCGCTTGCCGGCGTCGAGCGAATGGCCCAGCCCGAAGTGGATGCGGCGCTCGCCTACGTGCCGGCCGCGCAATCGCGCGGCCCATTCTATGCCCTCACGTTTCGCAATTTCCGCCTCTTCTTCATCGGCCAGCTCATCTCCGTGGCTGGCACCTGGATGCAGACGGTCGCGCAGAACTGGGTCGTGTGGGACCTGACCAAGGACCCGCGCTGGCTCGGTTTCGTCTCCGCGGCCAACGCGATTCCTTACGTTCTGTTCTCCATGTGGGGCGGGCACCTCGCCGATCGCCACTCGAAGCGCACCATCCTGATCGTCAACCAGACCGCGCAGATGATCCTCGCCTTCGCGCTGGCGGTCCTGGCGACGAACCGGCTCGTCAAGATGGAGGCCTGGCACATCGTCCTGCTGTCCGGGCTGCTCGGCCTGAGCAGCGCCTTTAACATGCCCGCGCAGCAGGCGTTCGTCGTGGAACTGGTGGACCGCCGTGACGCGCTCGGAAATGCAATTGCCCTCAGCTCGCTCCGGTTCAACCTCGCCCGCGTGGCCGGGCCGATGCTCGCCGGACTGGCACTCCAAAAGTTCGGCGCGGCGGTATGTTTCGGCGTCAACGGGATGAGCTTTATCGCCGTCATCATCTGCCTCTGGATGATGCACGTGCCTCAGGTTACGCCGACCGACCACAAGATGCACGTTCTCGAGGGCTTCCGGTACATCCTGCGAACGCGGCGGGTCCTCAGGATCATCCTGCTGATTGGCGGTGGCAGCCTCTTCACATGGTCCGTCTCGACGCTGTTCCCCATGCTGGCGGACGTGATGCTGCATCGGCAGGGCCCGAAAGGTGTGCAGGCCGGCTTCACGCTGATCATGATATTCAACGGCGTAGGGGCTGCCGTGGGCGCCGGTCTCCTGGCCGCCGCGGCGGGCACGGCGCACCGCAGGCTGCAGGTGTACGGCGGCTCCGGTCTGTTCTGTGTCGCGCTGCTGGTAATGTCGTTCTCGTCGGCGTTCTGGCAGGTTATCGCCCTCCTCGTGGTCAGCGGCTTCGCGATGATCGTGTTCGGGATGGCGTCGCAGACGCTGGTTCAGGAGGAGGTGCCGGATGAGCTCCGCGGCAGGGTGATGGCGGTCTATTCGCTTGTGTTCCAGGGCCTATTCCCGGTTGGCGGCCTCGAGATGGGCTTCCTGGCAAACCGCTTCGGGGCATTTGCCGCAATCCGGATCAACGCCATCGTATGCCTTGTCATTACACTGCTCATCTACGCCTGGAGTGTCAGCGCGCGGCGCCGCCTGGAGGCAGCCGCGGAGCCGGCGCGTTAAGCATGGGAGCTGGGATTGATCTTCGACTGGATTAGAGAGCATCATCGCAAGGAGTTACTTGCAGCGCCGTTCCCCGCCGAGTGGGCCGGCTATTTGGAGCGGAACGTCTCGCACTACGCGCTGCTGAACCAGGAGGAGCGCGCAAAGCTGCAGGACGACCTGAGGGTTTTCGCGCATGAGAAGAGCTGGGAGGGCTGCGGCGGCTTCGAGATGACGGACGAGGCCCGCGTGACGATCGCCGGCCTCGCCTGCCTGCTGGTGCTCGCCCGGCCGCACGACTATTTCGCCAACGTCGAGTCCATCCTGGTCTATCCCACCGGCTACGTTGCGCGCGACCGGGCTGTGGGGCCGGACGGCGTGGTGCGGGAGGGACCGAGCGCGCGGCTCGGTGAGGCCTGGCGCAACGGCCCCGTCGTCCTCTCCTGGCTGGACGTGAAGACGGGCGCGATGAACGGCCAGGACGGCAGGAACGTGGTGCTGCACGAGTTCGCGCACAAGCTGGACCTGACGGACGGCTCCGCGAACGGAGTGCCTCGCCTGAAGGACGATGCGCAGTACGAGCAGTGGGCAGACGTGATGAGCGCGGAGTACGAGCGGCTCGTTCGCGACGTGGAGCACGGCCACGCGACCCTGCTGGACGAATACGCCGCCACCAACGCGGCGGAGTTCTTCGCCGTCGCCACCGAATGCTTCTTCGAGAAGTCCCCCCAGATGCGCGAGACGCACGCCGACCTGTATGAGGTCCTGAAGGCCTTCTACAACCAGGATCCGGCGGAGCGGTAAGGGCGGCCGGACACCTCTAACCGCCGGCCTGCCGCTCGAAGATCAGCCGCAGGCCGTCGAGCGTTACGAGCTGGTCTACAAGCTCGATGGTGCGGCTCTCCTGCTGGATGAGCTCGGCGAGGCCGCCGGTTGCGATGACGCGCGTCTTCGGGCCCAGCTCGCGCCGAAATCGCTCCACCATTGCGTCGGTCTGGCCCGCGAAGCCGAAGACCAGTCCGCTCTGCATCGCGTGTACCGTGTTACGGCCGATGGCGTCCGGTGGGGCCGTGAACTCTACGCGATACAGCCGGGCCGCCTGCTTGAAGAGCGCGTCCATCGAGATGCCGATTCCGGGCAGTATCGCGCCGCCGATGTAGTCGCCGTTGTCCGCAATGGCGTCGAAGGTGGTGGCCGTGCCATAATCGACCACGATCGCCGGGCCGCCGTACTTGGCGTACGCGCCGACCGCGTTGCAAATCCGGTCCGCGCCCACGTCGCTGGGCGGCTGGTAGAGGATCGCAATGCCGCTGTCGGAGGCGGCGCTCACGAAGTACGGCTCGACGCAGACGTACCTGCGGGCGAAGTCCGCCAGCGTCTCGTTCATAGTCGGCACCACGCTGGAGACCGCGACGTGGTGGATATCGGAGAGACGGTGGCCGCTGTGCTCGATCAGCTCCTTTACGAGCATGCCGTGCTCATCCGTGGTCCGGTCACGGTCCGTTCGGATGCGCCAGTGATCTACCAGGGGCGATTCCGTGTCGCCGCGCCGGTAGACCGCCAGGACGATATTCGTATTGCCGACGTCGAGCGCGAGCAGCATTTCCGGTCCTCCACTCCGGATCCATTGGGTCCGGTTGCGCGATAAGTATACCTTCGGCGTTCGGCTCAACCTATGGCAAAACAGAAAGACGACCTCCGGCCCCAACCGAGCGGGCGCATCCGGAAGCGACTCGTTGCAGGCGCGGCATGCGCGGGACTCCTGGTCGCCAGCGGAGCAGCACTCTGGTCCGCGAGCCAGCCGCGATGGCGTACGTACCGTGCGAAGACGGTCGGCCATAACCCGCCTATGGAGGTAGAATATCCGGCCGGTT
>DATGJU010000484.1:0-2736 GCA_035295045.1 Chthonomonadaceae bacterium | reverse complement strand
AGGCCGCGCTGCTTCAGGTCCATTACGAGCGCGGCGGAGGGCTGGTCGGTGTCGATGCACTGCTGCTCGAGCTGCGTGTCCAGGTTGCCGTGTTGGTCCCAGCCGGCGTGCATGAGCTGGACGAACCGCGTCCCGCGCTCAACGAGCCGCCGCGCCAGCAGGCAGTTGCGCGCGAAGGAGCCGGGCCGCTTCACGTCCGGGCCGTACATGTCCAGTATGTGCTGCGGCTCCTTGCCGATGTCCAGGAGGTCCGGCACGCTGGTCTGCATTCGATAGGCCATCTCGTACTGCGTTATGCGCGTCTCGATCTCCGGATCGCCGTAGTCCGCCAACCGCTTCCGGTTGAGCGCGGCGATGTCGTCCAGCATGCCGCGCCGCAGCGAGGCCGACTCGCCTTCCGGATTGGCGAGATAGAGAACCGGGTCGCCATCGCCGCGGAAGCGGACGCCCTGGTATTTCGACGGCAGGAATCCGCTGCCCCAGTAGTAGTCGTAGAAGAGCTGGCCGCAGGTCTTGCCGCGGTCCATCGAGGTCATGACGCAGAAGGAGGGCAGGTCGCTGGTCATGCTGCCGAGGCCGTAGGTGAGCCACGCGCCCATGCTCGGCCGGCCTGGAATCTGGCTGCCGCTCATAAAGAATGTGACGCCGGGCGCGTGGTTGACGGCCTCCGTGTGCATGGAGTTGACCAGGCAGATCTCATCGGCGATGGCGCCGGTGTGCGGGAGCATCGCGGAGAGCCACATCCCGGATTTGCCGTACTGCCGGAACGGCTTGATCGGCGGCAGGACCGGATAGCTCTTCTGGCTCGCCGTCATCGTCGAGAGCCGGCCCTTGGAGCGCACCGATTCGGGAATCTGCTGTCCGCGCAGGGGTTCCAGTCCCGGCTTGTGGTCGAACAGGTCGACGTGCGACGGCGCGCCGCCCTGCCACAGCACGACCACGCGCTTGGCCGTCGGCCGGTGGTGCGGCAGTCCCGGCAGCGCCGGCATTATGCCCGCGATAGGCGCGGTCTGCGCCAGCGCGTCCTGTGTGAGGAGGGACGCTAGGGCGGCGATCCCTACGCCGGACGTGGCGGCGCGGCCGAAGAACTGGCGGCGGGATAGGTGTTGTGCTGTTTGAAAGTCCATGTGTATCCCTCGACTATTAAACGTCAGCATCCGTATTGCCGTCGGGCGCCGCAATAGCGAGCTTCGTATTGACGGACCGAGGTCCTTCGCTGTACGGCCTACGGCCACATGTCCTTCGGACACCGCTGAGTCGCCTTTGCTCTAAGGCGGCGCCTATACATCGTCAGCCACCGGGTCCACCGAGCGTATTGTCCAGGTGCTACGGATCGTCGTCAACGGCTTCTTCGTCGGTCGCTTCTGCTTCGGGCCACAGCGTTCCTCCGGCATGATGCTGCTTCTGGCCCTCGATGTAGCGCACCACCCGGGCTCTATTGGTGGTAGAGACGGCGAACGCCGCGTAATTCGGCTGCCAGGCAAACCATTCGGTTGGCCCTAGGCGCTCTGAGACCATGCGCGAAGATCCGCCCTTAACCTGCTTCATCACCCGACCAAGCGATAACGTCGAATTGAGCGCCACCATCAAATGAACGTGGTCCTCCATTCCACCCACCGCCAGACATTCGCACTTCATGTTCGTACAGATGCCGCGGATGCAGCGATACAGGTCCCGCTCGATGTCCACACCGATCAACGGCAGTCGGTTCTTTGTGGCCCAAACAAAATGAATGCACACTGGCAGCTTGTTTCGCCTTCGCGTTTCGCCTCCGATCGAACAGCCTCCCCACCACGGTAGTTGTGTCCCGCAGGGACACGGGGCCGAAGGCCGTACAGCGAAGGAATTCATTCCGTCGACTCTCCGTCGGCGGCGCCAAATGCATATGAGTTCCCGCATTACTCCCTCGTCATCGCCTCGTCCAGGTTGAAGATAGCGAGGCAGACGTTGGCGTATGCGGCGTGCTCCGCCGGATCGAGATTTGTATCCCGCGGGCTGTCGCCCTGCTTCAGATAGGCATCGGCGGCCCTCGGATCGGCGCGGTAGGCGGCCAGCGCGCGGTCCAGGCTGCGGCGGAGCAGCTTCAGCTCGTCGGCGGTCGGGCGGCGGGCGCAGATGCGGCGGAATGCCTCGGAGAGCCGCGTGTCGGGATCGGCGCCGGCCTCCTTCATCACGTGCTGCGCGAGCGCGCGGCCGGCCTCCACCCAGGTCACGTCGTTCAGCATCGTCAGCGCGTGGAGCGGCGTGCTGGTCGTGCTCTGGCGCACCTTGCACGTCTGGCGCGTCGAGGCGTCGAACATGTCGGCGGGCGCGACGGTGCGCCGCCAGAACGTGTAGAGACTTCGGCGATACAGGTCGTCGCCCTTCGACTGCGGATACGTGAAGTCGCGCTCGTTGGTGATCGCCAGGCCGTCCCAGATACCCTTCGGCTGGTAGGGATAGACCGGCCTTCCGCCGATTTTCGGGTTGAGCAGGCCGCTGGCGGCGAGCGCGCTGTCCCGGAGGAACATGGCCGGAAGTCGAAACCGGGCCGCGCGGGCGAGCAGCCTGTTCTCAGGGTCGCGGAGGCGCATCGCCGGCGACACCTTGGAGCTCTGGCGGTACGTCGCGCTGGACACGATGAGTCGCTGCAGCCGCTTCACGTCCCAGCCGCTCTCGCGAAAATCGACGGCCAGCCAGTCGAGGAGCTCCTGGTTCGACGGCGGGTCGCACTGCGTGCCCATGTTCTCCGAGGTC
>DATGJU010000483.1:0-7582 GCA_035295045.1 Chthonomonadaceae bacterium | reverse complement strand
TGGCTCTCTTACATCCTTGGGCTCGCGCGGCGCCCCCACCCCCTAAATCCCTGGCGATGCGTACCGGCCTCAGCCCCTAGTTCCTTGGGCTCGCGCGGCGCCCCCTAAATCCCCCTCTCCCAAGCCTGGGAGAGGGGGATTTTTCGCGTTACTGGCCGCTGGTGGCTTGCGTGGGTGAGTGTCCCCTAACTATCCTCGTAGAATTGCCGAAGATAAGGTCGCAATGAAACATTTCGACCTTGTTGTGATCGGCAGCGGCCCTGCCGGACAGCGCGCCGCGATTCAGGCGGCCAAGCTCGGCAAGCAGGTCGCGCTTATCGAGCGCAACCAGGCGCTGGGCGGCGTCTGCATCAATACGGGGACGATTCCGAGCAAGGCGCTGCGCGAGGCGGTGGTCTACCTCACGGGAGTTGGGCAGCGCCGTCTCTACGGGCAGAGCTACCAGGTCAAGCCGGACGTTACCATCGACGATCTCATCTACCGCAGCCAGAACGTGATCCGCACGGAGATCGAGCTTATCCGGTCGCACATGGCTCGTAACGGCGTCGAGATGATCGCGGGCGCCGCGCGGTTCGTCGATCCGCACACGCTGCGCGTCACGCGACCCTACAACTTCGAGGAGATCCGGGCGGAGTACACGGTGATCGCGGTCGGCACGACGCCTGCGCGCCCGGCCGACGTGCCGTTCGACGACTCGCGGATCATCGACAGCGACGGCATCCTCCACCTCAAGCAGCTTCCGAAGAGCATGATCATCGTCGGCGGCGGAGTCATCGGCACGGAATACGCGTGCATGATGGCCGCGCTCGACGTCCGGGTTATCCTCACCGAGGCGCGCGACCGGCTTCTCGACTTCGTGGATTCGGAGATCAGCGAGTCGCTGCAGTATCAGATGCGCTCTGCCGGGATCACGCTGCGCCTTGGCGAGCGCGTCGAGGACATCCGCGTGATGCCCGAAGGCCAGGTCCAGGCGACGCTTCACAGCGGCAAGCACCTCTACGCCGACACGCTGCTCTACTGCATCGGCCGACAGGGGGCGACGGGGGATCTCGGCCTCGACGCGATCGGCGTGACGCCGGACAGTCGCGGGCGGATTTCGGTGACGGAAGACTACCAGACCACGGCCCCGCACATCTACGCGGTCGGCGACGTGATCGGATTCCCGGCGCTCGCGAGCACCAGCATGGAGCAGGGCAGGCACGCCGCGTGCCACGCATTCGGAGCGAGCTGCGCATCCGTGCCGGAGCTCTTCCCTTACGGCGTGTACGCGATACCGGAAATCTCGATGGTCGGCAAGACCGAGCTGCAGCTCACGCGCGAGGGGATTCCCTACGAAGCGGGGATTGCGCAGTACCGGGAGATTGCGCGCGGCCAGATCATCGGCGACGAGTTCGGCATGCTGAAGCTGCTGATCCACGAGGAGACGCGCCAGATTCTCGGCGTCCACGCGATCGGCACCGGCGCGACCGAGCTGATCCACATCGGCCAGGCCGTGATCGCTTTCAAGGGCACCGTGGACTACTTCATCAACAGCGTGTTCAACTATCCCACGCTCGCCGAGTGCTACAAAGTCGCGGCGCTCAACGGCAGCAACAAGCTCCGATCAGCCGTGGCCAACCAGCCCCTGCGGCTGTCCGAGGCGGCCTCGGACGCGTCCACCGCGTGCCGGCTGGCCAGACCAAGCGCATGAGCGATCGGGCTGGGCGGGCAGTCACATGTGTCGCTACGCGAGCCCCTCGAACACGACCAGCTGACTGGTAACCACCTCCGGCACGGTAACTCTGCAGTAGCCGCCTGAGTGCTGGAACGGGACCTCGCCGCCATCGGGCGCGAGCAGTACGCGTGATGGCGCGACGTCCGTGCGCAGCGAGAACTCGACGTCGCGGAGCGGCACGGCCGCCTCGATGAACTCATTGGTCGCGGTCCGCCGTGTCGGCGTGAAGTTCACCAGATGCACGACGGTCCGACCCTCCGCAGGCTGGCGCAGGACGGCAATCTCCATGGCCGGCGGCACGTTCGCGCCCGGCCGAACCAGCGGCGCCGGCAGCAGCCTCTCCAGCAGCCTCGCGACCATCTCCTTGTAGACGTAGAATGCATCCTCCCGGTAGCCGCGGAACACGGCCGCATATACGTAGGCGATGTTGCCGTCCTTCGAGACGAGCGCGACCGGATGGCCGGTCGGCTTGTCTACCGGCGTCTGCGCGTGGGAGGAGAAGTGTTCCGGCGCGCGGTTGAAGTAGGGCTGCCACACCTCTCCGAGCGCCTGCGCGCCGGCTGCCGCCCGCACGTAGGAGCCGGCACGGTAGTTTACGAACTCTGTCTCCGGCAGCGAGCCGCCGAGCTCGTCTCCGAGCTTCATGTAGGAGGGAGTGAAGGGGCACGGCCCGATGTACTCCGCCGGGCTTCCGGGCAGCGCGAAGGCGTCCCCGTCCAGCGTGGCCTCGTGCGAGAAGAGCACCCTGCCGCCGCGATAGACGTAGTCGTCCAGCCTTGCACGCATCTCCGGAGAGACGTAGCCCCGGTCCGGGATGATGACGACCCGGTAGCGGCTCAGGTTGTCGCGGTCCGGCGTTTCGCCGTTCCACTGATGCTTGAGGGCGGTGAGGGCCGCGGCGGCGCCTTCGATCGAAGCGTCGATCTTCACGCGGCCGCGGCTGTCCTCGTCGCCGGAATCGGCCGCCCGGCTCTCTGGCAGCAGCAGCACGGCGACCTCGGCCTCCGGCACGGCGCCGCGGCAGTAGGGCTCTACGGCCTCGACCCTCCGATAGACATCGCCGATCACCTTGTACGCGCCGCGGTCCAGCGTGCCGCGCGGATGGAGCTGGTCGCCGATGTTCACGACGGCGCCCGCTGCGAGGATGGTGGCCGCCTCGTAGTCGAGCTGCGGCACGGTCTTCAGACCGCCAAAGTCGGCCCAGGACTTGTGGAAGCGCGCCGTCATGCCCTGCAGCGGGCGCGGATAACCGCGAACCACGCGGGAGTAGGTTGGGAAGTAGAGATATCCCCAGCCCCCGGTCGTGAGCGATTCGATCTCTAGCTGCGTCAGCACGTCCAGCTCGCGGTGGACGTTCGGAGTCACGCGGCTATTGAAGAAGGTGGTCGCGTTCGGACGGATGCTGCGGCAGAGGTGGGCCAGCCGCGTCGAATACTCCCGCAGGATCGCGAACGTCTGTCGCCGGTGCGCCTCCTTGTCGGTCCGCGATGCGCCGCCGCGCTGCAGCCGCGCCAGACAGGTCTCGCAAAAGCAGCCCGGATCGGGCGGATAGTAGCACATGTCGTAGAAGATGCCGTCTGCGTCGTAGCCCCTCAGTACCTCTTCTGTCTGCGCCGCGACGTAGTCGATGTACTCGGTGCGGTTGAGGCACATCTGGTACCAGCGCGCCTCGTGCGCGGAGGGGCCCCAGAGCTTGCCGTCTTCGAGGCGCACGACGAGGTCGGGCTGCGTGACGCCCATGTGCTGGTCGACGCGCACCGAGATATAGACCGGAGCAGCGATTCCGCGCCGTTTGCAGGCCTCGATCTGTTCGCCGAGCAGATCGAATTTGAGCGTCGGATGCATCACGCCGGCAGATGTCGGATAGTAGCTCATCCCGTGGTGGCACTTGCCGAAGAGCGTCACCCAGTTCACGCGCGCCTCGGCCAGAATGTCGCCGAACGTGTCCGCGTCGAAATCGGCGCCTACGTCCGGGATGAGCGGGCTGGTGTGAAAATCGAGATGGATCTGCCGGTAACGGTCAGCGACGAGCTCGCCTGCGGTCATGGTCACGGGATGCCTCCTGGGCAGTCGGTGTCCAGTATTGGGTGTTGGGTGTTGGGTGTTGGGGGCGGCGGGCGCAGGGCGAGACGTCCTCCTAACATCGAACACCGGTCACCGAACACCAGGTACCGGCTTCCCCGGTACGTTCGGAGCGTCGGCGCGGATTCCCTGCACGCGGGTTTGCAAGAGATTTGCCCGTGCGCGCCGTATATAGATTGCGCGAGATCGCGATGCTGGCGGGAGGGCGGTCACTCGGATGGTACTCGATCCACTGTTGCTGTACGGCGTGCGGGCGATCGATGCTCCCACTCTGATCGTCCAATTGGCGATAACCCTGCTGCTCGTCTTCATGAACGCGTTCTTCGTCGCGGCCGAGTTTGCGCTGGTCAAAGTACGGCCGACCAGGATCGCGGAGGCGGCGCACGCCAAGATCGCCGGCGCGCTCACAGTTCAGCGCATCCACCGGCACCTCGACAGCTATCTCTCGGCGACGCAGCTTGGCGTCACGCTGGCGAGCCTGGCGCTCGGCTGGATCGGCGAGCAGGCGGTGAGCGCCGCGGTCGCGCCGCTCTTCGCGCGGCTGTCGCCGGTATGGGGCGACCGGATCTCGGCGGGCATTGGCGTGGCGGTTGCGTTTACCGTTATCACCTACTTCCACATCGTGTTCGGCGAGCTCGCCCCGAAATGGCTCGCGATCCAGATGCCGGACGCTCTGGCGATTCGCCTGTCCGGACCGCTGGATCTCTTTTATCGCATCTGTTACCCGCTCATCTGGTTCCTGAATCGCACGGCGCGCTTCCTGCTGACACGCATCGGACTGCGGCCTGCGAACGAGCATGAGACGGCGTTCTCCGAGGCGGAGCTGCGAATCGCGCTGGACAGGTCGGAAGAGGGCGGTACCATCGCCGAAAGCGCGGGCGACATCGCCGACAGGGCGTTTCACTTCGGTCGCGGCAAGGTGCGGGACGTGATGACGCCACGGCCCGAGGTCGCCTTCCTGGACATGGAGAGCACGCTCCAGGAGAACCTAGATGTCGTCGCCAAGACGAACTATGCGCGCTACCCGCTTTGCCGCGGCGGTCTGGAGGACGTAACTGGCAGGATCCATGTGCGCGACCTGTTGATTCTCTGCCGCGACAAGGGCGGGCTATCGACGGACGGCCGCGAGGCGGAGCCGGACCTTAGCAGCATCATCCATCCGGTCTTGTACGTCCCGGAAACCAAGCCGCTGGACGTTATGCTGGAGGACTTTCGATCCCAGCGGATGGAGATGGCGATAGTTCAGGACGAGTACGGCGTTACGGCCGGCGTGGTCACGCTCGAGGACGTGCTGGAGGAGCTCGTCGGCGAAATCCAGCAGGAGTTCGTGACTTCACGGTCGGAGATCGACGCCATGCCGGACGGGAGCTACAGCGTGGACGGCAAGGTCACGCTCTCGCGCCTGGTCCGCGAATACAGCGTCGGGGCCGAGGTGGAGGGGATCGAAACGGTCGGCGGCTATGTGCTCTCGACGCACACGGGACTCCCGCAGCTCGGCTACTCCGTACAGCTCGACGGCTGGCGCCTGGAGATCGCCGAGCTTGCCGGCCGGAGGATACGGCGGGTGCGAATCGTGCGGGAAGATCCGGCGGAATCTGCCGATACTAAATCGCCGAGCGGGTGATGCGGGTGGCGGCGTGAGCACGCGAAGAGGTGGGCGTCCACCGCGCCCGGTCGTCTCGGAACCATCCGACCTAGGCGTCCGGATCACGCGCCCAGACACGGCGACTTGCACAAGAAGGGGTTTTGAATGGGAACGGTATTGGTTACCGGCGGGGCGGGCTTTATCGGGTCTCACCTCGCGTGGAGCCTGATTGAGGACGGCGCTGCCGTGCGGGTGCTGGACAACTTTTCGTCCGGCATCCGGGACCGGCTCGCGCAGATGGCGCCCGGAGTGGACCTGGTCGAGGGCGACGTGCGCGACGTCGAGGCGTGCCAGCGGGCGTGCCGCGGCGTGGACGCAGTGTTCCACATGGCCGCGCTGGTCTCGGTGCCGCAGTCCGTGGCCGATCCCGCTACCTCAGAGGCAATCAATACCGGCGGTACGCTGAACATGCTGCTTGCGGCCCGCGATGCCGGCGTGCGCCGATTCGTCTTTTCATCGTCCGCGGCGGTCTACGGCGACACGGCGACTATTCCGACGCCGGAATCGGCTCTGCCGATGCCCGCATCGCCCTACGGCGTGCAGAAGCTCACCGGCGAACACTACGCCCGCAACTTCTGCCGGCTTTTCGGCCTGGAGACCGTCGCGCTGCGGTATTTCAACGTCTATGGGCCGGGTCAGGATCCCAGCGCGCCCTATGCGGCGGCGATTCCGAAGTTTCTGGCGCGGCTGCTTCGCGGCGAGCCCGCGGTGGTGTTCGGAACGGGCGAGCAGACACGGGATTTCTGCTATGTCGGCGACGTGGTCGCGGCAAACCGGCTCGCTGCCGCTGCGCCAAGCGAGGCTGCGGGCGGCGTGTACAACATCGGCGGCGGCGGACGCATCTCTCTCAACCGGCTTCTCGCGATGATCGGGGACGCGCTGGACGTTCGGGCGCCCGTTCGCTACGAGCCGCCGCGCGACGGCGACATCCTGCACTCCGGCGCCGACATCCGGCTGGCCGGCGAGCGGCTTGGTTACCATCCCACGACCTCGCTGGAGTGCGGCCTGCGCGAGACCGCCGCATACTACCGGTCGATGCGCCCGCGCTAAAGCTGGCAGAGCCACGTATAAACGGCGGCCCTGGCGCGGTCCGGCGCTTCGAGGTGGGAGCTCTCGATCACCTGAACGCTGCTGTTGGGGGCCCGCTGCGCCAGCTGCAGCACGCGGTCCACCGTCAGCAGGACGTCCTGCTTGGCGGCGATGAACAGAGCCGGCAGGTCGCCCAGGCCGGTCGTATTCGCCGCCAAGCCGTCGACTTCGCGAAGCAGGTCGAGCGGAGGCGCGCCGGACACGTAGTCCTTCCGCTGCTCCAGCATCGCCCTGCCGATGTTCGTGTCGAACGCCGACGAGGGCTCGGCGCCCATGCAGATGCTGATCACTCCGGCCAGCGGGGCGCCGCGCACCTCCCGCGCGTCCTGCTTGCCGATTAGCTCAGGCGTTGCGCGCTCGGCGATGTCCCACGCCGCGGTTGCCAGCGCCGCCGCCGCGCCCATCGAGTGCCCGGCGAGCACTATCTTCTCCGCCTGCGTAACGTCGCGCAGCCAGCTCAGCGCGTCGGCAACGTTTCCTGCCGCCTGCGCCATCGTCTCCATCGTACCGCCGCTGCAGCCCAACTTGTGGCCCACGAAGTCGAAGGTGAGGGTCTCGAACCCGCGCGTCGCGAGATAGCTCGCCAGGCTGTCCATGCTGTACTTGCCGCTAGTAAAGCCGTGTGCCAGGACCAGCGCAGTGGCGCGCCGACCGTCCTCCGGGATGTATCGCAGTCCGGCGAGGTCGCTCGCCTTACCGGGTATCGTTACGGCTTCTAACCTCAATCTCGCTCCTCCGGGTATAATGCGCAACCATGAGAACCACCGAGCCTCGCGCGGGCCTCAGCGAGGCGGAACTACCCAGGTCAACGGCGAACGGGCACGGCGCCGGCAAACGGATGGTGCAAGGCACGCTGGTCATCATGGCGGGCGTGCTTCTAAGCCGGCTGCTGGGGCTCGTGCGTGTAAGCGTTATCGCTCACCAGTTCGGACAGGGCTATTCGACCGACATCTACAACGCCGCGTTTACGATACCCGATGTCATCTTCTATCTGATTGCCGGCGGAGCGCTGTCGTCCTCTTTTATCCCGGTATTCACCGAGTACATCGAGC
>DATGJU010000482.1:0-11685 GCA_035295045.1 Chthonomonadaceae bacterium | reverse complement strand
TCAAGAAGCATTGCTGCTCGCATCCGCCGTGTCCGGTGCTGCTGGTCGAGGCAGATACGAGGACGCGCAAGATGATGCGGGAATTCCTGGAGAGCGCAGGATGGACCGTGAGCGAAGCCGCGAGCGGTCGCGCCGCACTGGCGCGCGTCGCCGAGAACCGGCCCGCGCTGATACTGCTCGACCTGATGATGCCCGAGTTGGACGGCTTCGAATTTGCGGCGGAACTGCATCGGCGCGACCAGTGGCGCTCAATCCCGATCGTAGTGCTGACAGCAAAAGATCTCACTGCCGACGAGCTGCTGAGGCTCAATGGCAACGTGCAAACTCTTGTTAACAAACGAGGATGCTCGCGTAACGAGCTCATGTATCAGGTGCGCGACGCGGTCGCGCACTGGGCCGCGCCAATCGAACGCAGCACGACTCCTGCCGCCAGGCAGATGGCAATCCGAAAGTAAACGTCCATGTTCAAGATCTTACTTGTTGAGGATAATCACAGGAACCGCGATATGCTGTCGCGGCGACTGATTCGCCGCGGCTTTGACGTAATCATCGCCGAGGATGGAGAAATTGGTCTCTCCCTGGCTGAGAGCCAGGAGCCCGACCTGATACTGATGGATATGAGCCTGCCGATGCTCGATGGATGGGAAGCAACGCGCCGCCTCAAATCGGCGGCCGCCACGAGTCGCATTCCGGTCATCGCGCTTACGGCGCATGCGATGTCCAGCGACCGGGATAAGGCGCTCGACGCAGGCTGCGACGACTACGATACGAAGCCCATCGACCTGCCGCGCCTCTTGGAGAAAATGGAGGCGCTTCTGCTCCAGTCCAGAAGTGGAGTACTCTCGTGAGCCACCTGCGGCGACCCGCGACGCTATCTACCCGGCAGCCTTTATCGCCACAGCAGCTCCACGATCTGCGCTCCCCGCTTAATCAAATCATAGGCTACAGCGAGATGCTGACCGAGCAGGCGGAAGAGGACGGCCAGACAGGCCTGGTGCCGGACCTGCAGGAGATCCGTGCTGCAGCCCGGCAAATGCTGGCGATGGTAAACGGCGGCATGACGGGCTGGACGGACGACGCGCCACTGCCCGACACTCCGAGCGATACGATTGCACGGCCCGAACCGCAATCGCATCCATCAGTCGCAAACGGCGCCGAACACGCGGATTCAGAATCGTCTCCGGCGCTGATACTGGTCGTGGACGACAATCAAAGAAACCGCAACATGCTCTCCCGTCGCCTGGAGCGCCAGGGATATGGTGTGGTGACGGCGCAGAATGGACGGGTGGCGCTGGAGGCGGTACGCGCGCAGCCGTTCGACCTGGTACTGCTCGACATCATGATGCCTGACATGGACGGGTACGAAGTCCTGCAGCGCCTCAAATGCGACGAATTGCTGCGACACATTCCGGTCATCATGATCTCGGCTCTCGATGAGCTGGACAGCGCTGTGCGGTGCATAGAGCTGGGAGCTGAGGACTACCTGCCGAAACCGTTTGACCCGACTATCCTTAAAGCACGGACTCGCGCCTGTTTGGAAAGAAAGCGCTCGCACGATCGCGAAGACCGGTTCACGAAAGAGCTGCAGGAGAGTAACCGCCGCGCCACGGTGCTCGAGCAGATGCGTGACGACCTGACGAATATGATCGTTCACGACCTGCGGACGCCCCTAACCTCGCTGATCTCGGGTCTCCAAACATTGGAAATGGTTGGCGATCTCAATGAGAGTCAGCAGGAGGTAATGGGAATCTCTCTCTCGGGCGGCTACACGCTGCTTGGCATGATCAACGACCTGCTGGATATCAGTAAGATGGAGTCTGGACTGCTCCGGCTCGAATATGCGGAGGTCACGCCGACGGACTTGACGGGATCCGCGTTAAAGCAAGTGGAGGCGCTGGCGAATTCGAAGGATCTAAAGCTCGTCGCACTCGTCGAGGCCGGGCTTCCCCGACTCACCGCGGACGGCGATATGCTTCTGCGCACGCTCGTCAACCTGCTGAGCAACGCGGTCAAATTCACTCCGCCTCGCGGCGTTATCAGCGTTACAGCGCGACCTGGCGCCGGCGGGCAGTCCATCCAGTGGTCGGTAAGCGACACGGGCGAGGGCATTCCGCCAAATGCGTTCGACCGTATATTCGAGAAGTTCGGCCAGGCAGAGATGCGCATCGCCGGCCGCAAACAGAGCACCGGTTTGGGTCTCACCTTCTGCAAGTTGGCCGTGGAGGCCCATGGCGGGAGGATATGGGTCGACAGCGTGGTGGGAAAGGGAAGTACGTTTTTCTTCGAGGTTCCGTTAGATCCGCCGGCAAATATGGCCGAACGCGCAGCGTGAAACGCCGACCTAGCCCGACTCGCTAACCGGGATGTGTCCTACGTCCTCGAATATGTGCGTTGGGCGGTACGGATAGGTCTCGATCAGCGCGCGCGACGTGACGCCGGACAGGACGAGGATCGTCTTCATGCCGGCCTCCGTGCCGGCGATGATGTCCGTGTCCATTCGATCGCCGACCATGAAGGTTGTCTCCGGAGTCGAGCTCAGCTTGTGCAGAGCCGTCCACATCATCAGCGGGTTGGGCTTGCCAACGAAGTAGGGCCGTTTGCCGGTCGCGAGCTCGATCGGCGCGACAAGCGCGCCGCAGGCCGGCACGATCCCCTGCTCCGTGGTTGCAGTCAGGTCAGGGTTGGTCGCTATAAAGCGCGCGCCTCCATGGATCAGCCGCGCGGCCCGCTCGATCTTCTCGAAGTCGTAGCTGCGCGTCTCGCCGACGACCACATAGTCCGGGTTGTTCTCGGTGAGCGTGAAGCCGACGCTGTAGAGTGCGTGCGTCAGACCGGCGCCGCCGATGACGTAGGCGGTCGCGCCCGGCATCTGCCGGCTCAGGAAGTCGGCCGTCGCAAGCGCGGAAGTGTGAAACGCCGACTCCTCCACCGAGATGCCCATCTGCTCCAGCTTGTGCTTCAGGTCCCTCGGCGTCCACTGGCTGTTATTGGTCAGGAAAAGAAACCGGTGGCCGGCGGACTGCAGCCGCTGGACGAAGTCGAGCGCGCCCGGAATCAGCCTGCTGCCGTGGTAGATCACCCCGTCCATATCGCAAACGTAGCTCATCGGCATCGAGTCCGGCTCCCGAGTCACCCCTTTTTAGGGTACATATCTGATTGTTCGTGGAGGAGTATACATCGCGAGCGGCAGGTTTTCAATCTTGGTGCTGCACGTTGGGCCCGAGGGGTAATGGCCCGGTGGGACGAATGGACAGCGCGACACAGCATATACTCCGGATCAACAAATACGTCTGGTTCTGCCTCGCCTTCGTGCTGCTGTATCTCCTGGTCGGGCGGCATGAGGGCCGGTTCGACGCGCCATCCGCCGTAGTCTGGGCGCTCTTTGCGGCGGGCGTGGCCAGCGTTTCCCTCCGTACCTACTGCGCCCTGAGGGCAGACGGGCGCGGCGCGTACTGGAACCGGCTCTTCAACTACGTCGACATGGCGCTCGTGGCCCTGCTGATCGCGGCTACGCGCGGCATCGAGAGCCATCTCTGGCTCCTCTATTTTGCGCTGATGACGTTCGCGGCGCTCTACGCGACGCCCGGAAGCAAACGGGCTGTGGACGTCAGTGTCAGCGCGCTCTACACACTCGCGACGATTCCGCACCAGATCGATCAACGTACCTCCCTCCCTCCGGCCCTCTACTTATGGACGCTTGCCACGCACCTATTCATCCTGATCCTGGTCAGCGCGCTCGCGCGCCGCACAAGCGCCGACGCCGAGGAGCGCAGCGCCGAACTCCTGCTCCTGCGTGAGCAGATGGCCTCTGCCGCGGAGCGGGCGCGGATCGCGCGCGACGTGCACGACAACCTCGGCCACGCGATGGTCGGCACGCTGCTGCGCCTCGAGCTCTGCCGAAAGCTGCTGGAACGCGAGCCGGCCGAGGCGGCGCGAATACTTCGGGAGGAGATTCCGGCGCTGCGCGCCGCGTGGAACGAGGCGCGGGACCTGTCGTTCCATCTGATGCCCTGGGAGGCGGACATCGCCGCGCAGGGCTTCGTTCCGGCGCTGCGGCGGCGCTGTGGAGCATTCGCGGAGCGGACCGGAATCATCGTCGAGGTGGCCTGCGAGGATGAGACGATCCACGTTGGCTCCGCCTTCGCGAACGGCCTCATGCGGATCGTCCAGGAGGCGCTGACTAATGCGGCCAGGCACGCGGCGCCGGCGCGGATCGAGGTCCGGCTGAACGCGGCGCCTGCCGGATCGGTCCGATGCGTCGTTGCGGACGATGGCCAGGGCTTCGACCAGGCGAGCGTCGCAGCCGGCGTCGGCCTCTCCGCGATGCGCGAGCTTGCCGAGACACTGGGCGGCACGCTATCAGTGGCGAGCGGGCCCGGCGCCGGCACGCAGATCGCCATCACGATGCCTGCATAGGCCTGGCGCGGCTGCCGGCGTGCTCGTGGCTTCGAGAAGGGCCTGGCGCTGCAGCCGGTATGCGCATCGCGACGGCCCGAGGCGGGTGCCGCTATCCTCGCCGACATCGCGACGGCGCAAGGCCGCGTGCAGCTCTTGGTGAGCGCAGCGTACCTGCGAAAGCGGGGCGCGGCGACCGGAATGTGCGTCGCGCGGGACTGCCGAGCGAGGTATTATGGGGGAGGGACGACGCAGCCGGCGACAGGCGTGCGGTGATCGCGGTGGACAGGAGAGTGTTCAATGTACGGTCTAATGCAGGCGGGGATCTGCTCGCGCAACCGTGAGAGGGCTTACCAGCGCCGCCTGCACTACTGCGGAACCTGCAAGACGATCGGCAGGATGTACGGCCAGAAATCACGGCTGCTGCTGAACAACGACGCCGTGTTCCTCGCCGAGCTGCTCACCGCGATCGGCCCCGCCGCGCCGCCCGTCGGAACCTGGAGCCGCGCGTTTCAGTCGGTCAACTGCCTCGCGCTTCCCAGGGACGAGGGCGAGTCGCCGCTGGCGCTCCAGGTCGCCGCCGCCGCAACCCTCGTGATGAGCGAGTTCAAGGTTGCGGACCAGCTCGACGACGCCACGCGCGGGCCGTGGCGACTCGCGCAGCGCGTGTACTCCAGGGCCTTTTGCGACGCCTCGGCGCAGCTCCGCGCCTGGGATTTTCCGCTGGCCGCGATGTGGGAGCGATACCGCGAGCAGGCGCCGCGCGAAGCCGCTCTCCAGTCGGAGACAGGCGCTCGGGGCGTCCTCCAGGCGCTGGAATTCGCATCAGAGCCTACCGCAGCCGTCACCGGCGATACGTTCCGGCACGGCGCGCGAGTCGTCGGCGCGGCGGAGGAGACGAATCACGTCATGGGCCGGCTCGGCTTCGCGTTCGGCCGGCTTGTCTATGTCCTGGACGCGCTGGAGGACTTCGGTAAGGATCTCCAGCGCGGTGAGTTCAACGCCATCCAATCCGCGTTCGGGATACCGGCCGCCAATCCAGGGAGACGCGATGGCGGCGCCGTTCGCGTGCCGCAAGCGTCCAGATCGGAACAGACGCCGGGCAACGAGACCGCAGCGCGCAAACCAAGCCCTGAGCTGCCGGCGTCCGCCCGCGCGACGACGGAGGCCTATCTCTGGGAGACGGCGGGTCGTGCGATAACCGCGATCGAGGCGCTGCCCATCTCGCGCCCGCTCGCGGCGATGTTCGTCCAACGGCTGAGGGCAAACCTCTCGCGCAGACTGGGGCCGGAGCCGCGTGAGCGGATTTCGCCAATCCAGGCTCGGCGGCGATATGTCGAGCGTGCGCGAAGCTTTCTGCAGGCGCGGCAGCCGCAACTGGCCGGCGCGGGCGGCGGCTTACCGCCCGGTCACTTCGCCGAGGAGGGCGGCGGGACCGAGATCGCCACGACGGGAGAAGCCGAGGGCGAGGGACAGGGCAACCTACCAGCAAAACGCGGAGGCCGATCTGGATGCGGCGGCAGCAACTGCGCCTGCTGCTGCGACGGCTGCGACGGCTGCGATTGCGCGTGTTGCGCCTGCGAGAGCTGCGACATCTGTTCGGGCTGCGGCGAGGCCTGCGGCGGCTGCAGCGCGTGCGGCGACGCCTGCTCGGGGTGCGGCGACTGCTGCAGCGGATGCGGCAGCTGCGTACTGTGAGCCACTGGGCCATCAGCACGCCGGGCAAGCGCGTCAAATCGCCCGGCGCGGACGCGGTACCCGCGTACACTGAATTGCTGGAATGTCGCCGCCGTCGGCGGACCGGTCGACGCGCGCTTCTCACACCGCAGCCGCGCGAACATTGATCCGGGTCGCGCCGTTCTTCCGTCCAGCAGCGGCCGCAGCGGCAGCCCCGGTTCGATAATCGACTTCGAGCTCGCCGGATTCGGCCATCTGCCCCTGGACGCCGTCTATGCACGGATCATGTTTCCGACATGCTGGTGCTGCGGCCGCATTCGGGGCGCCGTGGTGGCCGATATGGAGGCAGCCTACCGGCAGGAGCTTGCGAAGACGGCGCCGGAGGCGCTGGACGACACCCTCTTCGGCGACGCGATGGCGGCCTGTAGCGGCGCGTGGGCACTGCGATCGCTCACGTGGCACCTGGCCGAGGCGGACGAGAAGGACAGGGAGTGGGGCATCCCCGCCGTGCGACCCCGAGTACTCGCCCGTCTCGGATTCGCCGGCGCCGGCTCGCTCACACGTCTGCGAAGAAAAGACTTGTCACGCTGGAGGCTGATCCGATGGCGCCGTGGCTCCTGGGGGCGCTGCTTATGCTGCCCGCGCTGTTCCCGACAGGATCGGCGCCGGCTCCCGTACCGACGCCCCACTTTCCGGACCGGCTGCACGCCTTCGTATGGCGCAACTGGACGCTGGTTCCGATCGAGCGGCTGGCGAAGACCGTCGGCGCGCGGCCGGACCAGGTCGTCCAAATCGGCCGGGCCATGGGACTTCCCGCGCCCAGAACGATCGGCGCGGACCAGCAAGCCCGCTCCGCAATCACCGTGATCCGCCGCAACTGGCACCTGCTGCCGTACGAGCAGCTCCTGACTCTGCTGGACTGGACCCCGCAGCGGCTCGAATACTCCCTCCGCGAGGACGACTTCCTCTTCATCAAGCTCGGCAGTATTAAGCCGCGATGCGCTCCGCTCCGGTATCGTCCGCCGGATGTCGAAGCGCTCCGACGCGAGCGGGAGATCGCGGCAACGCTTAGGCGCGAATTCCCGGAGGGCCTGCCGAAGCAGACATCCCCACTCTTCTCGTTCGTCCACGATCTATCACGGCCCGCTGCAGCGAGCGCCGGACGCGTGGGATCTTCGCTGCCGCCGGCACAGAACGCGCACACCTCGCGACAGGCGACTGCCGCGTCGCCAGGCGCCCGCCCTACGCCTCCCCGCGCACGGCTGCTGGGGCAGGCAGCGCTTCGGCCGGCGGAGGCTGCGTCAGCCGACAGCGCTGATTCGCCGCAGGGAGGCGCGCCCTCGCCTGGCGCTGCCGCCCGGCCGCCCCACGGCTTCGCGCCCTGCTTCTGCTGCTCCTACTTCGCGCTCTACGGCGATCCGCTACTCGATCCCGCGATCGACCCCTACCCGGACGCCTACCTCGATCGTCTGGCCGCGGACGGCATCGACGGCGTGTGGCTGCCGGTCGTCCTCTACAAGCTCGCGCCGTTCCCATGGCAGCCAGCCTTGAGCGACCGGTACCAGGAGCGGCTCGCGGGCCTGCGCCGCCTTACGGAGCGCGCGCGGCGCCATGGAATCGGCGTCTACCTCTATCTGAACGAGCCGCGCGCCATGCCGATCGCTCTCTTTCGCGACCACCCGGAGCTGAAAGGCGTCGTCGAGGGCGACCATGCCGCACTCTGCACAAGCCGGCCCGAAGTGCAGCGCTACATCACAGATTCTGTTGCGGCAATCTGCAAGGCCGCGCCGCAAGTCGCCGGCTTTTTCACCATCACGGCTTCGGAGAACCTGACAAGCTGCTGGTCGCACGGTAAGGGAGCGGACTGTCCGCGCTGCGGCCCACGCGGCGCCGCGGCCGTGATTGCCGAAGTAAACGACCTCGTGGATGCTGGAATCAAGCGGGCCGGCAGCGGCGTGCGGCTCATCGCATGGGATTGGGGCTGGCCCGAAGCGAGCGCGAGGGCTATCATCGACGGCCTGCCGGCCGATACGTCGCTGATGAGCGTGAGCGAGTGGGACCTGCCGATCTCACGTGGCGGCGTCGACACAACGGTCGGCGAGTACTCGCTCTCCGCCGTCGGGCCGGGACCGCGTGCCTGCCGTCACTGGGCTTGGGCGAGGGCCCGGGGACTGCGCGTCCTGGCGAAGATCCAAGCGGCGAACTCCTGGGAGCTTTCGGCCGTGCCGTTCATTCCGGCGCTCCAGAACGTTGCCGAGCACGCCGCCCAGCTGCGCGCGGAGGGGATCGACGGCGTGATGGCGGGCTGGACGCTCGGCGGCTACCCGTCCCCGAACCTCGAAGTGCTCCAGAAGGCCGCGGCCGGCGCCGATCCTGACGCCGCGATGCTGGCCGTCGCGCAGCGGCGCTACGGCGCGGCCGCGGCGCCGCGCGCCGTGCAGGCCTGGCGGGACTTCAGCGCGGCCTTCCGCGAGTTTCCCTTCCACATCGGGCTGGTCTACACCGCGCCGCTGCAGTTTGGACCGTCCAACCTGCTCTGGGCCGCGCCAACCGGCTACCGCGCAACCATGATCGGATTCCCATACGACGACCTCGACTCATGGCGCGCGGTCTATCCGCCCGACGTGTTCGTAGGCCAGTTACGCAAGGTCGCGGACGGATTCGATCGCGCCAATGCGGAGCTGGGCGCGGCGCGGCAGCTTCCCGACCTGACCGAGGCGCAGGACGCGGCATTGAGGTCCGACGCCGATCTCGCCGAGGCGGCCGGCCTCCACTTCCGCAGCGCGGCGAATCAGGCGAGGTTCATCGTGCTTCGCCGCGAAGTCGCGGCCGCGGGCGCGGGCGCGAAGATAAACGCGGCGCTGGACGAGATCGAGGCGATTCTGAACCAGGAGATCGCGATGGCGAGGCTGTTGTGCGTTCTGCAGTCGCGGGATTCCCGCATCGGCTTCGAAGCGTCCAACCAGTACTACTACGTGCCCATCGACCTGATGGAGAAGGTTCTCAACTGCGTGGATCTCCGAGATCGGTGGCTGCCGGCCGTCCGAAGTAAACTCAACCACGCGCAGCGCTAGAGACGAAGGACAAGCCGGCTCACCTTACGCACCGTAATCCAACGTGCGACGCGCCCGTGTCCGGCGCGCCCTTGCCGCGGCCACTTCCCAGGCCCATCCGCGGCCTGCCTGCCGCTGGGAATCTCACCTTTGCGCTAGAAAGCCCGCGTCGAAGTATAATACGGCAACGGGTAGGGAGGAAAAGGTCCGATGGACGATCTGGAGTACCGCGCTTGGTGGCAATTGCATCTGAGGGCCTCGCGCGGCGAGCCGCTCAGCTCTCAGGAAATGGCGGAATACGAGGCCGGACTGTCTAGGTTCCACGGCGATGAACACATTCGCGTCAATACTCAAGAAATCGCAGCACTTGATACGCAGATTGCGGAGGCAAAAACGAGAAACGCGGAACTTATTCGCCAACGGCGCCTCTTAGAGAAGCGCGTGGCAGACCTCCAGGCTGTACGACTAGCTCGACAACCCGACGACGCCTTGCGGAAGTAGCGCGTGGCGCACGAATCCCACGACCGTGTGAGGGAGCTCTACGGGGGCCGCTGCGGGTATTGCGGCATTTCGGAAACGGACGCTGGCGGCCAGTTAACCGTGGACCATTTCCGTCCGCGCAGCGCCGGTGGAACCGACGACCTTCAAAACCTCGTTTACGCCTGCTTTCGCTGCAACCTGTTCAAGTCTGACTACTGGCCCAACAACACCGATCCAGGACCAGATCAGTTTCGCGTACTGAATCCTGCCCGCGACAAAGTGGACAGTCATATCCAACTGGATGAGAACACAGGTTTGCTCGTGCCGCTGACCGAAAGAGGACGGTTTCACATTCAGCTCCTGCAGTTGAACCGGCCCGAGCTGATCACGTTTCGTCGCAATCGCCGCATCGTGGATCTGAAAACCGAGTTGCTTGCGCAATTGGAGCGCGAAAACGAATTGCAACGGACGATAAACGACAAGCTTCGATCGATTATTGCGAACTTGCTGGATTGAGGGGCGCGACGCACCGGAAGCCGACGTGCGAGGCGCCCGTGTCCGGCGCGCCCTTGCCGCGGCCGCCGGGCATGTATCGGGAGCAGTACTGGTCGGTGCAGAGGAACGAGCCGCCGCGCTGGACCCGCTTCGGCTGGCCCGGCTCCGACGGATCGCTGCTGCTGGACGGCCCTTTCGGATTCTTGCCGGGGCTGTGCGCGTAGTAGTCCGGACGGTACCAGTCGGCGCACCACTCCCACACGTTCCCGGCCATGTCATACAGGCCGAACCGGTTCGGCGGATAGCTCCGGACCGGTGACGTGCGCTCCCAGCCGTCCGACCGGCTGTTCGTGTCCGGGAAGCGGCCCTGCCACGTGTTCGCCATGAACTTCCCGCCCGGCCGAAACTCCTTGCCCCACACGTAGGGCTGCTGCGTCAGGCCGCCGCGCGCCGCGAACTCCCACTCCGCCTCGGTCGGCAGCCGCTTGCCGGCCCACTTAGCGTAGGCTGCCGCGTCGTACCAGCTCACCTGGACGACGGGATGCTGCTCGCGACCCTCGATGCCGCTATCCGGCCCCTCCGGATGCCGCCAGCAGGCGCCCGGCACATAGCGCCACCAGCCGGACACGTCGTCCAGCGGGACCTGAGTCTCAGGCGGCCAGAACACCAGCGAGCCGGCGACCAGCTTATCCTCCGGCACGCCCGGCAGATCCTTTGCCGTCGGCTTGCGTTCGGCGGTGGTAACGTAGCCGGTCGCGGCGACGAATCTTGCGAACTGCGAGTTTGTGACGGGCGTCGCGTCCATACAGAACCCGCCGACCTCTACCGTGTGGATCGGCCGCGCGTCGTCGAACGGCGCGTAAGGGCTGCCCATCGAGAACCGTCCGCCGGGAATCCAGACCATGCCGGCCGGGCGCTCTCCGCGCGGAGGCTCGCGCCGCAGGACCGTCGGCACGACGCGCCCTGCGGCCGTCACGCTCCCGGCACCGGGCGCCGGCAGGTGTGGCACGGCCGACTCGTCCGGGCTGCAGCAGGCCGCCCGGGGCGGCAGCCCGGCGGCGAGGGGACCGGCTGCCGCGGACGGGGCCGACTGTTGCGCGGATGGCGAGGTTGGTGCGGCGACTGGACCGGGCGCCGCGGACAGGCCCGCGTTCCGCGCGGCCGGCGCGGCGGGATTCACGGCGACGGCGCGGGGCAGGCCGCAGCCGGCCGCGCACAGGAGCAGGGCAACGGCTGCAATTCCGATGGTTGAACGATGCACTGCGCGAATCACTCTCCATAATAGGCGTGCGCAGCGGACCATGGAACTGCCACGCTGCCTAACCGCGTTGCGACGGATTCCGCCTGGCACGCGCCCGCGGCAGCGGTCCCGCTCGGCTACCGGCCGGCCGGAGCGCCGCGTGGAGCGGGAAGCACGCTCTCGGGCGGGTCCTGCGCGGGGAGCTTTAGCTCGACGCGGAGTTCGGCGAGCCGGCGCTCAAGATCCTGGCGGACGGGTGCGTAGGATTTGTCGGCAAAGACGCTCTTCAGCTCGTGCGGGTCGCGGCGCAGGTCGAACAGCTCCCAGTAGTCGTACTGCGGCTCG
>DATGJU010000481.1:0-5098 GCA_035295045.1 Chthonomonadaceae bacterium | reverse complement strand
CGGCGGACTCGCTGGGCGGCGCCGCGGTCGAGGCGGCCGCGACCGGCGCGCGCTGCGCCTTCGCTGCCACAGTCGACCAGGCGCTGCCGGGCAGGACGGCGCTCGTTGTGACCAGCCCCGGCGTTCCCGCGTCCGCGCCGGTCCTGCAGGCGGCACGGGAGCGGCGCATCCCGATCTGGTCCGAGATCGAGCTGGCGTACCGCATCGCGCGCGCGCCGATCCTCGCCGTAACCGGCACGAACGGCAAGACTACCACCGCGATGCTGCTGACCGCCATGTTGGACGAGTCCGGCAAGTCCGCGATCGTGTGCGGCAACGTGAGCGCCGACGACGTGAAGCGGACGCTGGTCGAGGCGGCCGAAGCGGCCCCGGCGGAGGCATTCCTGGTCGCGGAGATCAGCAGCTTCCAGCTTGAATGGGTGGAGAAGTTCGCGCCCCGCGTCGCGATCCTCACGAACGTTACGGCGGACCATCTGAACAGGCATCGCTGCTTCGAGGAGTACGTCGATGCCAAGGCGAGGATATTCGCGGCGCAGTGCCGCGACGACTGGGCCGTGGTGGGCTTCGACAATCCGGCCTCGCGCACGGTCGGACATCGCGACGTGCGCGGCAGGCGGATCTGGTTTGCCACGCAGGGTCCGCCGCCCGACTCCGGTCCGTGCGCCTGGCTCGACGGGCGAACGCTGCTCGTTCGGCTCGCGTGCGGAGCGGCGCCCGTCGCCGTAATGCGCGCGGACGAGATGCCGGAGACACTGCCGGGTGTCCACAGCATCGCTAACGTCCTGGCCGCCGCCTCCGCCGCGCTGGCCGTCGGCGCCGATCCCGCCGCGATCCGTCGGGCGGTCCGCTCCTTCGCGGGCGCGGCGCACCGGATGGAGCGGGTCGGCGACGTCCGCGGCGTCCGGTACGTGAACAACAGCATGTGCACCAACGTCGCAGCCGCGGTCTGCTCGCTGGAGGCGATGGACCGGCCGACGATCGTGATCGCAGGCGGCGCGGACAAGGGGCTGGACTTCTCGCCCCTTGCACCGGTCCTGTTTGCCAAGGCGAAGCGGGTCATCCTGATCGGTGCGGCGGCGGATAAGATGGAGGCGGCGATCCGCGCGGGCGGATTCGACGAGGTCGGCCGGGCCGAGAGCCTGGAGGGCGCTGTCGAGGCCGCGGCGGCGATGGCCGCGCCCGGCGATGCGGTCCTGCTGTCGCCGGCGTGTGCAAGCTTCGATATGTTCCGAGACTTTGAGGCGCGAGGCGCGGCGTTTCGCGCCGCGGTGCGCCGGCTGGAGACGCAAAATTGACCGCACATTCCACACCGTATCCGCGGCGTAACCTGGACTTCCTGCTCTTCGGGTCCACGCTGATCCTCGTCGTGGTGGGACTTCTGATGGTAGTGGATTCCAGCTACGTGCAGGAGCTCAACCACAACAAGGCGATCTTTCACTTCCTCGGCAAGCAGGCGACCGGGGCGATTATCGGCCTCGCAGCCATGCTGCTCATCATGCGCGTCGGCTATTGGCGGCTGAGAGCGGTCGCGTTTCCGCTGGCGGTCGTCGGCGTGCTCCTGCTGTTCGCCTGCTTTATCCCGCACATCGGCTACTCGGAGAACAACGCCACGCGCTGGATCGGCACGAAGAGCATCCATCTACAGCCCTCCGAGTTCGCCAAGCTGTTCCTTATCATCTATGTTGCGAAGCTGCTCTCGCTGCCGCGCGCGAAGCCGCGCCGTGGAGAGAACGCGCTGCTCCTGTGGCTCGGACCGCCGCTCGCCATCATGGCGATCTACGTGGTGCTGATCGAGCGGGAGCCGGATCTCGGAACGGCGGCCGTGCTGTTTCTCGCGGTCATGGTTCAGCTCTTCCTGGCAGGCGTACGGAAGCGCCATCTCGCAATCATCCTCGGCGTCACAGCGATGTGCGCCATTCTCTTCGTGTCCGTGTTCCAGCATCGCGGCCATAGGATCGAAACCTTCCTGCACCCCGAGCGCGACCCGCAGGGCCGGGGTTTCCAGATGACGCACGCCACGCTTGCCGTCGCGTCCGGCGAATGGCTCGGCATGGGCTGGGGACGCGGTCGCGAGAAGTACTACCTGCCGGAGGCGAACAGCGACTTCGTGTTTGCGACGATGGCGGAGGAGCTGGGCTTTGTCGGCGTGCTTCCCGTGATCGGTCTCCTGGTGATCGTGGGCGTCCGCGGATTCATGATCGCGCAGCGGGCCCGGGACCGATTCGGGGCGCTGCTGGCCGGCGGCCTGACCGCGCTCATAAGCTGGCAGGCGCTCATCAACATGGGAGTCGCCACCGGCTCCATCCCGGCCACCGGCGTGCCGCTGCCGTTCATCAGCTACGGCTCGTCGTCGCTCGTAATGCTGCTCGCGAGCATCGGAGTGCTGCTCAGTATCTCGCAGCATCCCGCGCCTCCCGGCCAGCCGGCCAGCGACCGATAGCATGCGAATCGTCGTGAGCGGCGGCGGCACCGGGGGCCACATCTATCCGGCGCTGGCGACCTGCGAGGGCCTGAAGCGGAAGCTGCCGGACTGCGATCTGCTCTACATCGGCAGCGATGCCGGCATGGAGATGGAGATCGTTCCAAGGGCGGGCGTCCCGTTCCAGGGCGTGCCGGCCCGCAAGTTGCGAAAGCTGCTTTCGCCCGCGACAGCCGGGGTCGCGCTGTCACTGTTCAAGGGGTTCCGCGAGGCGCGCCGCTACATTCGCGCGTTCCAGGCGGACGCGGTCGTCGGGACGGGAGGCTACGTCGCGGCGGCTGCGGCGCTGGCCGGGGTTTCGCTGAAGATGCCGACGGTAATACTGGCGCCCGATTCGATCCCCGGCCGAACCAATCGCATGCTCGCCCGGTTTGCGCAGCGGATTTGCGTCGTATTCGACGAGACGGTCTCGCGCTTTCCGGCCGGCAAAACGGTCGTTACCGGTCTGCCGCTCCGCGCCGGGGTGGTTGCTCCGCCGGATATCGACAAGCGCGTGGCCCGCAGCCGGTTCGCGCCGCTCCAGCCGGACTGGTTCACGGTCCTGGTGATCGGCGGCAGCCAGGGAGCGCGCGCCGTGAATGACCGGATCGTCGCCGCCCTACCGGCTCTGCTCGCCGCTGGAATCCAGGTGCTGCACCAGGCCGGTCCGAATAACATCGCGGCGGTCACCGCCGCCGTCGAAAACCTGGGCCTCGTGCCGGACGCACCCTATTTCGCGGCCGGCTTCCTGGACGATACGCAGATGCCGCTGGCCTATCGCGCGGCGGATCTGATCGTCTGCCGCGGCGGGATATCGACGCTAAGCGAGGCGACGGCAAACGCGCTGCCCGCCGTGGTAGTCCCGCTGCCGACGGCCTACGCGGACCACCAGACGGCGAACGCGAAGGCCCTCGAGCGGGCAGGCGCCGCGCTCTGCCGGCCCGAATCGGCGCTGACCGCCGAGCGGCTGGCGGAGGAGCTGGCGGGGCTGAAGGCCGCGCCGGACCGGCTGGACGCGATGACGCAGGCGAGCCGGAAGATGAGCCGACCCAATGCCGCCGATAGCGTGGCGGAGATCGTATTGAGCCTGTGACAGGGCGATGCGCAGGGACAGCAAAAATCCAAAATCCAAAATCCAAAATCGATAATCCCGAGTTCGTGCACTTCATCGGGCTGGGCGGCATTGGGGTCAGCGCGCTGGCGCAGGTTGCGCAGGCCCGTGGCGCTCGGGTCTCCGGCTCCGACTCGCACGTCGATCTGGAGGCCAATCCTGCCCTGGCCCGGCTGATTGCGCACGGCGCGGAGTGCCACACGGGCCACCGCAGGTCTAACGTCGCCGAGGGCGTTACGCGCGTCGTGGCCACCGCTGCCGTCTCGGGTGATAATCCCGAGATCGTGGAGGCGCGGGACCGCGGCATCCCGGTGATCTCGCGCGCGGCCTGCCTCGGCGAGCTGATGGCGGCGCACCGCGGCCCGACGATCGCAGTTGGCGGCACCCACGGCAAGTCGACGACGACGGCGATGCTCGGCGTCCTGCTCCAGGGGGCCGGCCTCGACCCGACGGTCTTCGTCGGCGGAGAGGTGGCGCAGCTCGGCGGCAACGTTAGGATCGGCAGTCCGGACGGGCCCTTCGTCGCGGAGGCCTGCGAGGCCTACGACTCATTCCTGCATCTCCATCCGGACGTCGCTATAGTGACCAACGTCGAGGCCGATCACCTCGATCACTACGGCACGGAGGCGGGCGTCTTCGATGGCTTTCTCAAATTCGCGGAGGGCGTCGCCGACGGCGGCTCGATCGTCGCCTGCGCGGACGACGAGGGCGCGCGGCGGCTCGCGACGATGCTGCCCGCCGGCCACCGGGCGCGCGTCGTGACGTGCGGTATCGATGCGCCGGACGCCGATGTCGCGGCGCGCGGCCTGTGCCTCGGCGCGCGGCCAAGGTTCGAGCTCGTTGACCGGCGGACGGGCGGCGCAGCAGAGGTGCAGCTCGGCGTGCCGGGCCGGCACAACGTCGAGAACGCGCTGGCGGCCGCGGCGGCGGCCCTCCTTGCCGGCGCGTCGCTGGACCGCATCGCCGCCGGCCTGGGCGCGTTCCGGGGCACGGTGCGGCGCCAGGAGCGGCTGGGCGAGATCGAAGCGGCGGGCGGCAGGGCGCTCGTGATCGACGACTACGCGCACCACCCGACGGAGATTCGCGCCACCCTGGAAGCTATTCGCGGCGCCTACCCGTACCGAAGGCTGATCGCGGTGTTCCAGCCGCATCTCTATAGCCGAACGCGCGACTTCCTGGAGGAGTTCGGCCGGTCTCTCTCAACGGCGGACATGCTCGTCGTCACCGACGTCTATGCCGCGCGCGAGGAGCCGATCCCCGGCGTCGACTCCGCGGCGATCGTCGAGGCGGCGCGGCGCGCCCGCCCGGATCTGGACGCGACCTATATCCGCGATCGTCATGCGATACCGTCGCGCGTAGCGGGCATTGCGCGGGCCGGCGACCTGATCCTTTTTCTTGGCGCGGGCGACATTCGCGAGCAGGCCGAAGCGCTTGTCCGATTGGGCGCGCCCGCCGGAGCGGTCCTATGAGCGCCACAGGAGTACCGATGCGCCAGCGTAGATTACGAGTCGCCGTATTGATGGGCGGGA
>DATGJU010000480.1:0-4331 GCA_035295045.1 Chthonomonadaceae bacterium | reverse complement strand
CAGCTCGTCACCCGCCTGCATCTGCTCGAGCAGCTCCTTCCAGCGCGCGTTCTGGTAACCGAACGGCACCGGCTCCGGGCCAAGCCGCGGAGTGGACACGAGGTGCCTCGCCTCCGCCTCCGCAACGCTGATTCGGTTTTTCAGCCAGTCGGGGCTCATTGCTAAACGGATCTCCACGATCGCCCAATCCCGCGGGGCGGATGCGGGCGCCCCGGGCCATACGAGCCGCAGCCGGGGGTGCGACGGAACAGGGCCATGGCTGCTATCGTCCGGCGACCTGCCGCACCGTGCGGACCGCGCCGCGGGCGCGCGCTTTGGCAGCCTCCTCCTCGCGGTTCTTTGGCGGCGCACTCGACTCCAGGCTTCCGAGCAGGCGCGCGGAGACCGCGGAGACCTCATCGATAGCGGCGTCGAATACGGCCTGATTCGCGCGGGACGGCCGCGTAAAGCCGCAAATCTTTCGCACGAACTGCACGGACGCAGCCCGAATCTCCTCTTCCGTAACCGGCGGATCGAAATTGAACAGGTTCTTGATGTTTCTGCACATGGTGGTCGGATATCACGCAATGGGCGCCCTCGCCCGTCGGTCGCGCGCGGGTTTGATTTTCCTGTCAAGGGCTGGTACTATTGTTCCTGGATTCAGAATGCAGCACGTGTCATCACATGGATGGCAGAATTGAGCAATCCCATGACAGTTTACCTTGATCTGCCCGATGAACTTGCGGTCCGGCTTATGTCGAAGCCGGAGACCGAGCGAAATTCGCTCGCCGTGGCTGCCCTGCAGGAGAAGCTCGACTCGGCAGCCCGTGACACGGGGCGGAGGCAGCCAGAAGACAGTGCCGCTCAGAGTGAGGATTTCGGAACGTTCATCGCGGGAATAGCTGCACGGGTTGCCGCAGGCGACGGCGTCGAGCGCATTTGCCGCGCTGAAATGTACGCCGAGCGTGGACCGTAAATACCCCTCCCCCTCTCCTTTGTCGATTCCACCGTCCTCATCTACGCCTTTGACGGAACCGGTACATCCCGGCAGGTCGTTGCGGCCCAGCTTTTGGTAGATCTCCGCCGGGACGATGCCCTGTTGCTCTCAACCCAGGTACTGAATGAGACCTATCGGAATCTCACGAATCCGCGCGCGAGCACGGGACGAGCGCCGCTTTCACACGCCGTCGCAATGGCGGTTGTGGCCCGGCTGATTTCCGAGGCTCACGCCGTCGTCGCCATGTCCACCGCCACGTGCCTGCGGGGATACGATCTCTCCGATCGCCATCGCATGCACTTGTGGGATGCCATGATACTCGCCGCGGCGGAGGAGGCAGGCGCGATCGTTCTCTATACAGAAGACATGCCGGGCGCGGTTAACGTCTCGACTGGAAAAATCGAAGCGGTCACGTATATTAAGCCGTTCGCGATCCCGCCCGCTCGTACATCGTCTCCATGATGGGCAACCGCGTTTATCCGCGGTCCTTGCCTCGTTGCGTATCAGATCGCGCGGTGGCCGCCCTCGCTTTTACATATCTTATGAATGTTGCTTCCCGTGCCAGCAGGCGAAGTGCTCGCGGAGGCTATCGCTGATCGCTTCGGGCCGGTAATGCTGATCGTAGAACCCAAGGTCGAGATGGTTCGCCTGGAAGCCCAGGACTGTCCGCAGCGGCGGCGAGTAGGCCGGGAAGCGCCCGTATGTGCGATAGATGTAGTCGCAGCAGGCGATCGTCGCCTGGATGCAGCGCTCGCTCGGCGCGGGCGCGCCCTGCGCGATCGCTTCGGGGCGGCGCCAGGCGCTGTGGCGCGATCCGCCGCGATAGGTGCCCTCGACCCCGAACTTGGCCTCGACGACGGCGCGTACCGCCGCCTCCATCGACGGGAAGTAGGGCGGGCAGTAGGGTGCGAGCAGCGGCGGTCCCTGCGGCGACCCCGCTCCGTTCTCGAATGGGCCGTCGAAGCCCTGCACGTAGGGAACGCGCGTATCGCGGCCCAGCAATCCCGCAAGCTTGCCGAGCAGCGGGCTCATTCCCAGATAGCGGCTCCCGGCCATGCTGCCCATGCGGCAGCCGAGCGCCTCGAACCAGCCGTACGCGTGAGCGGCCCAGTGCGGGAATCCGCCGAGTCCGATCGCCTCTGCCATGAGCGCCAGGTTCTGGATCACCATCCCCTGCTCGGCCGTTACGAACTCCGTCACCAGCGACTCGACCATCTGGATGGTCACCGTCTTCTCGCTGCGAGGGTCGTCGTCGAGATGTCCGCCTTTGCTCTTCATGAAGGCCTTTATGCCTGCCGGCCGGAAGCCGGCCCGCTCATCAACGATCATCGCGCCGGACGCCTCGTCGAATATCTCCAGCAGGCCGTTAATATAGAGAAAGGTGGCCTCGTTGACCGGGAGAAAGTAGCTCGATCCTGGTCTGTAGAGGGACCAGCGGTTGACGTTGAGGTTGACCATCGGCTCCAGAGAGGGGGCCGCGCGGCCATCCTTGATCTTCATGCGGCTGCGGCGGTAGAGCTCGACGAACTCGCCATGTTCCGCGAGCCGCGCCAGATCCCGGATCTGGTCGGGCGGAAAGTCTTGCGGTCGCTTCAGGAGATAGGTCGCGTCGTCGTTGGTGACGACGAGCGATACCGTCTGGATCGCGTCGCCGCTCGGAACGGTGCGGCCGAGGACGCGGGCCAGGATCGTGCCGCCCTGGCCGGCGGCGTAGCCCAGATCGCCGAGCGCGTATCCGGTGATGCCACATGCCGCGAAGGCGAGCAGCGCCTCCTCCTCTTCGCTGAGCGGAACGGGCGGCTGCGAGCTTCGGTAGGCGAGCGGGCCTTCCGGCATCTCCATGCCGAGGCCGAAGCGACGGGACCGGCGGTTCCGAAGCGTGTCGAGAAGCGGACCTACCCGGCCCGGATAGTCGTGCTGCATTGGCGTCTCCCCTGCGGCGCACATGTCGGCGCGTTATGCGACAACTATCCGCCAGGGCGCTTCAGAAAGCCTTCAGGCAGCAGCGTGCGTGTAGCGCGGCCGGTAGGTCAGCCGGATCAGCCGGTCCGCGGCGGGCATGTCGGGCACGCGCATGTTGACGCCGTCCCAGTCGATGCTCTCGCCAAGCCGAAGCGCCAGCACTCCGGCCTGGACGATCTCGGTGAGGTGGCCCCCGATCTCGAATGGCGAGTAGGTCATCCCGTGACCCCGGCAGGCCCGAACCCACTCATCGTAATGGCTTCGGACGCGCGGGAGTCCCGAGGGAATCTTGCGGACCGCCTCGTGGTGCAGAACGGGTGTAAACGTCTTCTCGCCCTTGAGCTTGAGGACGCCATCCTTGTTGTGCGGACTGGTGAACATCAGGCCGCCATCGCCGACGAGCAGGACGCCGCTCGGCGCCTCGCCGTAGAACCGGATCACGTCGCGGAACACGGTGGTCGGCGGATTCATGTCGTCGTACCAGTTCAGCGTGACCGGCGCGAGGCTGCCCCGCGCCGGGAAGTGCATCCGCACCTGGCCGCTCACGAAGTAGCTCGGCTTGCCGAAGCCGGTGCCGGAGACCTCGATGCGGTCCGGGTAGCCGAGTTGGAGAGCGCGCGCCGGCAAATTGAACGCGTGGCAGCCGAAGTCGCCGAGCTGACCGCTTCCGAAGCTGTACCATCCACGCCAGTCGAACGGATGGTAGATGTGGTCGTGGTAAGGCTGCTCGGGCGCCGGACCGCACCAGAAGTCCCAGTCCAGGCCGCGCGGAGGGCCGGAACCGCCTTCCGGCCGGTCGATTCCGCGCGGGAACCGGCCGCCTGGAACGTAGGCGTGCACCTCGCGCACCTGGCCGAGCAGCGAGGCGCCGATCGCATCGACGCAGCGGCGAAAGGCGTCCGACGCGCTGCCCTGGTTGCCCATCTGCGTCACGACTCTCGTCGCGCGGGCCATCCAGCGCAGATAGCGCGCCTCCGCTACGGAGTGTGCAAGCGGCTTCTCGCAATAGACGTGCTTGCGCGCCTCCATTGCGGCGTGACAGAGGTGCATGTGCCAGTGGTCGGGCGTTGCGATGACGACCGCCTGGAGATCCGGCTCGTGACGCAGCAACTCGCGGTAGTCTGTATACTCCGCGGCGGATTTCAGGCCGGTCTCCGCCTTCGCCTTTGCGATCTGGCGCCGATCGACATCGCACAGCGCGAGCACGTGTGCGTTCGTCGAAAGGAAGGCGGCCAAAAGACGACGGCCCTGCGTCCCCAGGCCGATGACTGCGATGTTCAGCCGGTTGGACGGCGCGCCCACTCCGAACACGGTGCGCGGCACGAATTCAGGGATCGCCATCGCCGCGGCGCCGGTCAAAATCTTCCGGCGCGTCGGCTGGCTGGCTTGCAGG
>DATGJU010000479.1:0-9858 GCA_035295045.1 Chthonomonadaceae bacterium | reverse complement strand
CGCGCTGCCGGACGCGATCCTCTACCCGACGGGCGGTGGCACGGGCCTCATCGGCATGTGGAAGGCCTTCGACGAGATGGAGCGGCTCGGCTGGATCGGTTCCGCGCGGCCACGGATGATCTCCGTCCAGGCGGCGGGCTGCGCGCCGATCGTACGCGCCTTCGAGCAGGGCGCGGAGCACGCGACGCCGTGGGAGAACGCGGCGACCGCGGCGAGCGGCCTCCGAGTCCCGCGGGCGATCGGCGACTTCCTGATGCTGGATGCGATCCGCCAGTCCGGCGGGACGGCCGTCGCCGTCACGGAGGAGGAGATTCAGGCGGCCTGGGGCGAGTTCGCGGCGCACGCGGGCGTCATGGTCGCGCCGGAGGGCGCCGCCACGCTGGCGGCCCTGCACAGGCTGCTGGCGCGCGGCCTGGTCTCGCGCGATGAGCGGGTGATCTTGTTCAATACCGGGAGCGGGCTGAAGTACACGGAGGCATGGTTCGCCGGGCAATCCTAACTACCGGAAACGGGTTCGACCGTAGGCCTATGGCAGTGGGCTCCCGCGTCGGTTACGGTCAGCGTGCGGAGCCGCGACGCAACGTTAATCCGAAATGTCAAGTGGAGCTGCCCCGCCATCGAGCTTATCGGCATCCCGCTAGAGGCTTGTCAGAATCATCCAGAAGACAATTGCGGTCACCCATGCGAAGGCATATTGCACGAGCAATATTGCGACGACAAATCGGAGACTGAGTCCCAGCTTAATCCAGGAATCGTAGTGGGCAGCACAAACGAATGCGACCAGAACCGCGAGCAGAGCGGCAACCACAAGCAATACGATCGGGCCCAGGTCAATACCGCCGCCAAACATGGCGAATGCAAGGACGATACAGAGTCCAAAGGATAGGGTGATCGTAAGGAGAGTCGATGTTGCAAGCGTCGCCGCAATCTGAGCCAATCTGCTCATGGCGCCCCCGATCGAGCTATTGCTGTGCGGGCGGGTTCAGCACGGGCTGCTCCAATGCAGTCAACTTGCCGTTAATATTCCGTGCCTCACGCTATTTCGCCAACGAGCCCGCGAGATGCGCCTGTTGGCGCGCGGCAATCAACCGATATGGTTCATAAGCGCGCACGGTCACTCACGTATGCAACGTACAAAATCAAGGGTACAGGTCATACCGCGTCCACAGGACACGGGCATGACGCTGGAAGTCCGCGTTCATATTCAGCCGAACTACCGTGGCGCGTCCAATGGCGGACGTACCCACAATGGCTCCTGAATCAGCGTCGAACCGGAAGTGGGTCAGCCCAAATGTCGACACGGGGGTGAAATAATCGTACCTGTTCGCTCGTCTCGGGATCGGATCCATCCAGGTAATTTGACTTCGCGAGGTTACATGCACGGCAGGCAAGGGCCAGATTACCTTCATTGTCGGCGCCGCCGAGCGAAACCGGAATGATGTGTTCGACCTCCATCGCCAGGTTCATGATCTCTTCGGGCGCTTTGCAGTATTCGCATTGGTGTGCGGCCCGTGCCGAAACAGCCGCGTAAGGCGAATTCACCAGGTAGGAGCGCCAAACTCCCGCGCCGCTCGTAACGTAGAAGCCTTCACTTCCGCCTCGACCAGTGTCTGAAGCTCTTCCTGCTCGAACTGCGGAAGCGCAGAGTTGCAATCGCGTGCCTGGCGCCACTTAGCCATTAGAAACTCAAGCCGCGACCTTTGCTGCTTTGCGAAGAATTCGTCGGGGCGGTGGCTCTGCATGATGATCAGCGTGCCGCCCTCGTCTTCTCCCAACTGTGACGTAATCGCATCGAGTGCCTCACCGGCGGTTTTTCCTACAGACTGCTTGTCGCCGGCAATCGCCCGCCATGACGTAGAACTGTCGGTTCGCTCTGGAAGCAGCGCGATCTTTGTCATCGTTGTGCCTTACGTCAAGTTCGGCAGGGGCCCGTCGCCGCAGTAGTTCGGGTTGCCGAACTTCGGGATGTTGTGGCCGAAACTGTGCGCCAGCGCCATCAGCAGCCGGTTGTGCGGCACATGATTGTACTGCAGCGAGCGGCCCATCTTGAAGCCGAGGCCGTTACCGACGAGCACGAACGGAATATCGTTCAGCGTGTGGGTGTTGCCCTTGCCAAGCTCGTTCGTCCAGAGGACGGTCGTGTTGTCGAGGAGGCTGCCGCCGCCGCCCGGCTCCGGAGTCTCCGCGAGCCGCTTTGCCAGGTAGGCCATCTGCTCACAGTACCACTTGTTGATGCGCGTCAGCTTGTCCATGGCGTCGGCGTCGCTGTCCGGCTTATGCGAGAGGGTGTGCTGGCCTTCGTCGATGCCGAGCCAGCGGAAGTGCGCCTCGCCGACCGAGTTGGTGAACTGGAGCGTGGCGACGCGCGCGAAATCGGCCGAAAAGCTGTTTACCAGCAGGTCGATCTGGAGCTTGCTGATGTGCGGGATGTTGTCGTTGTCGCGCCGGACGCCCGGTTCCAGCACGGGGACGGCGTGGCCGACATCCTTCGGTCCGGAGGCGCTCATCTCCTTCTCCATGCTGCGAACCAGCGCTTCGTGCTCGTCCAGGATCTGGCGGTCCTGAGCGCCGACGCTCGAGCGAAGCTTATCCATGTCCACTTTCAGGTCGTCCAGCACGCTCTTGAGCGTTTCCTGGTCCTTGACGCGGCCGTACAACTTCGAGAAGAGCTGGTAGGGATCGTCGATCGGGGCGATCGGCTTGTTCGGGCCGGCGTACGACATGCGCGTCCAGGTATCGGCCCGCTCCGGCACCATGACGCCGAGCTCTAGCGATCCGAAGCGCGTGCGCGTCGCCGGATCCGCCTGTAGGAAATTGGTGATCTCCTGGTCGATCGAGATACCGCTGGACCAGCCCGCGGGCGTGTCCGAGCCGCCCTGCACGTTGCCCGGGAACAGCTCTGCGCCGGTGAGCAGGCAGCCGATTCCGCGCATGTGCGCGTCGCCGTCGCCGCGGACGCGGTCACATACGCCGTGGAGGATGAGCGCCTTGTTCTTGAACGGCTCCAGCGGCTTCAGGCTCTCCTTGAGCGTGAAGTTCTCGCCCTCCTCGTCCGGCCAGAACGCTCCGGGGATCACGCCGTCCGGGCTGAACATTATGACGAGCCGCTGCTTCCGCCGCGCCTGAGTCGTCGACGCGAGGCAGGGCAGGTTGCCGACAAAAGGCAGCAGCGCCGCGCTGAGGCCGAGATTGCGTAGGAATTCGCGTCGAGAGTTATCGTATCGGGTCAAAGTTCAGCTCCCTGTAAGATCGGATAGTATGCGTGAGTCGACGTTAGGGTTCGTCGTAGTGTTCAATCATTCCGCGGTCGTACCGCCGGTCGGCGTGCCATCGAGCGGCCGGAAAAACTCTGCGATCTCGATGACGGCGTCCGGACGCTGCTGGATCGAAACGCTCGAGCCCAAGTCGACGCGCAAATACTCTCGGTACCCGTCCCCCTCCGGATTTCGGTGGACATGAATGCAGCGATTGTTCACGTCCGCGATCCAGTATTCACGCACGCCGGTGCGGGCATAGAGCTTAGCCTTCGTCGTGCGATCGAACTCCAATGAGGAGTCCGCGACCTCGACCGCAAGAATCAGGTCGTCCGGGGCCGGATGCGACGCCAGGTAAGCCGTAGTCGGCTCTCGAGTTACGGCCATATCCGGCTCCGGTTCGTTGTACTTTCCGAGAGCACCTGGTATGCTCAGTGGCAATTGCTCCTGTACGCACAATCGGCCGAAGACAGTGGCGAGCCAGTTGGCAATAAGCAGAAGCACGATGCGATGCGGGGCATTCTGCGACATCTTCGAAATGATCTCGCCGTCAATAAGCTCGCTGCGCTCACCCAGCATCCCCGCTTCCACCAGGCGATAGCACTCCTCGACTGTCCAGCGTTTCCGATCAGGGAAGACCTCCCGATCAGGATCGATAAGTGGCGGCGCATACGAATTCGGCTGATCGCGAACGGCAATTGTCATGGTTTTAGCGCTTCAGAGCAGACTCCGCGAGAATTGCGACCATCAGCTTTTTGATATTATACTCGTTCGCCGCGAACGAATCCTCCAGGTCCGGCAGCTCCTTCGGCCCGTAGGCGCGGATGGGCTGCTTGACAAGGTACTGGAACAGCTTTTCCACGAATGCGGCGTGGGCGTCATCGCTGGTAGCGAGGTACTTGCCGAGATCGCGCGCGCCGCTGAACTTGACGAGCTTGCCGCTGGTCGATTCGTAGCTGCCGGAAGTGTCGATCGGCTGGCCGTTCTCCCTGTCGCGCAGGCGCCCGATGGCGTCGAAGCGCTCCAGCGTGAAGCCCAGCGGGTTGATCAGTCCGTGGCAGCCGTTGCACATCGCCGGCTTGGTCTGCATGACGATGCGCTCGCGCTGCGTCATATTCGGGTGGCTGCTGGCAGGCAGCGGGGCGAAGGCGGCCGGCGGCGGCTTTAGCGTGCGGCCCAGCATGTTACGGGCGAGCAGTACGCCCCGGTGGATGGGCGAGCTATTATCGGCATAGGCGAAGCTGGCCATGATGTAGGGCTGGGTCAGCACGCCGGACCGGTCCGCCGGATCGATCTCGACCGGCTGGAACGGCGCATTCGGCGGCATGTTGACGCCGTAGAGCTTTGCGAGCCGGCCGTTCAGGTAGACCTTGTCAGTCTCCAGGAACTCACGGTAGTCGGAGCGGCCGCTCCAGACCGTATTCTCCAGGAAGAGCTCCAGGGACGTCCGCAGGTCCGACGCGACCGCCTCGTCAAAGTTGGGATACTCCTTCTTGCTCTTTTCCAGGTCCGGGACCTGGTCTACTTTCAGCCACTGCAGCAGAAACTCGCGCAGCTTGTACCATGCGCGCGGATCGGCGATCATCCGCTCCGCCTGGTTCGCCACCTGCTCGCGCGTCGTCAGCTGGTTCGCCGCGGCGGCTTTCAGGAGCTCCTCGTCCGGCAGCGAGTCCCAGAGGCCGAACGAGAGGCGCGAGGCCACGTCGTACGCATCCGGGTTTGCCGAGTCGATCTCGCGATAGAGAAAGCGGGGCGAGTCGAGCGTGAGCAGCACCACCCGCTTGACGCCTGCGTTCAGATCGTGCGCGGCGAGAAGCTGGCGCGTGACGTAGAACTGTTCGGTCTCCGCCGTCAGCGGCCGCCGGAATGCGCGCTCGACGAACTTGCGGCAGAAGGCCTGGACCTTCTCGGCTCGATCCGGCGCACTGTCGCCGACGCCCGCCAGGTCGCGCAGGTGCGCCACGACATAGCCGGCCGTCTCCAGCGCGGCGGACGTCGTCGCCTCGTCCCACTCCTTCGAGACGGAGTTGCCCCGCTCGTAGCCGATGCTGCGGTCGTCGGGCGGGAAGGGCGTTGCGGGCGCGAAGGTGGTGGGAGCGTCAACCGGGACCAGGCAGCGGCTCGGGATCACCTCATCTCCCTGCTTCGGCCGGCGCCAGAGGAGCGCGATCGAGGCCCTGGGCACCGGGCGGTCCTTCTGCTTTGCGGTGTCGTCCACGCCCTGGGTGGACTTCGAGAACTCCAGCCGGATCGGATATTCGCGGCCGCCTAGCAGGAATATCGATCCCCGAAACTCAGTGTCGGTCCCGGACTTGACCCAGCGGTCGATCAGCTCCTTCTTTTCGTCATCCACCCAGAGGCGGACCGAGTGCTCCGTGCGGACCACGAACTCGTAATCGCCCGTGTCCGGCGCGAGAACGGAGCCCTGCCAGCGGATGGAGAACTGGTGCGGGTCGAAGTGCTCGGCATCCGGCGCGGCCGTCCCAAAGTCGAACTGGACCGACGGATCGACGCGCTGCATTACCCTCTCGCCGTTATTGAACCGCCTGGCCCTGAAGTACTCGGCGCGAAGCCCACGCTTCGCGTCGAGCGCCGGCGCCGGCTGGAAGCTGCCGATCAGGTCCGCGACGGCGTTGCGGTACTGGCGGACAGTGAGGCGCGAAAGCGAAATCCTGGCCGGCCGATTGCGCGCCTGCGCGATTGGCGAGTAGAAGGCGTCGTAGATATAGTCGGCGATCGGCTTCGCCTCGGCGGCAGGGCAGTGCTTCGGGCCGGGGGGCATCGATTTGGCGATGAATTTGGCCAGTTCGACTGCCAGCTTGTCGCCGGTCAGCGACTTGGCGTAGCGCTTTGTGCCTTCGCCCCGGGCGCCGTGGCAGACCGCGCACTGCTGCGCATAGAGCTTGCCGCCGTTCGGCGCGGTCGCCGCCGGTGCGGGACGCGCAGTGTGCTTTGTGGGGCCGTGCGGGCCTGTCACGCCGGAGATAGCCAGGAGCAGCGCAAACGAGGCGGCCGGCGCCGCGAGCTGAAATGTTGGACTTGTTGGTGTCATATGTTGAAAGCGCCCGCGCAGGCGCAAGTTCCATCCATGCCGTCGCGGGCCGTGGCGCCAGAACCGCCGGACACCAAGACAGTCCGGATCCGGTACCGGCGGGAGCGGCAGTGGAAGGTGGTGGGACCCGCGGGCGCATCGGCGAACGGTGATGGGGAAAAGCCCCCAGCCTACGCATCATGTCATATCGGTCGGCAGCGGAGACGACCGCGCCGACCGATGCGCCGGGTCGGATGTTGTCCTCCGCGTAACGGATCGCCTATAGGATTAGACACGAAATGCGCCTGTAAGTTGCGCTGGCGGACCACGCGAGGATTGACGCCGGCTGATCGTATCCACTACAGTATACAGGATAGAATTCGGCCTGGGAGGGCGGGCATGATGGGACCGATGCGCGGAATGATGACAGGGCCGCCGCGCCCGATCAAGAAGACGACGCTGCCGCGGATCGCACGCTCGTTCCTGCCCTATCGCCGGGAGATGGCGCTGACCGCGGTCGCCGTCCTCGCGTCGGCGACGCTCGGCCTCCTGCCTCCGTTCCTGCTCAAGGTCATCGTGAACGACGGCCTGCTCGCGAAGCGGCTCGACATCGTCTCGAAGTTGACCGCATGGACTCTCGCCGCGACGCTGCTGGGAACGGCCTTTGCGCTGGGCTACGGCTACCTGAGCGTCGTCGTCGGCCAGCGGATCATGCGCGACCTGCGCAACGAGCTGTACGACCACGTGCAGGGCATGTCGCTTCGCTTCTTCACCGGGACGCGCACGGGTGAAATCCAGTCGCGCCTGGCGAACGACGTCGGCGGCGTCCAGTCGGTGGTCAGCGATACGGCCGCCACCGTGCTCTCCAACGTCACCATAGTCCTGTCCACGCTGGTCGCCATGATCTACATGGACTGGCGGCTCACGCTGCTCTCGGTCGGGATATTGCCTCTGTTCGCCTTCATCGCCACGCGCGTCGGCGCGATGGCGCGCGGCGTCCGCAGCCGCAGCCAGTCGAAGATGGCAGACCTCACCGCGACGATGCAGGAGACTCTCTCCGTGTCCGGCATCCTGCTGACGAAGGTGAGCGGGCGCCGAGCATTGTCGCTGACGAAGTTCTCGGGCGAGAACGAAGCGCTCACGGATCTGCAGATCCAGCAGTCGATGATCATGCGCTACTTCTTCAACCTGATCGGACTCACGTTCTCGCTGACGCCCGCTCTGGTCTACTGGCTTGCCGGCTGGCTCATCGTGGCGCGCGGTGACCAGCATCTCAACCTAGGGACGATCGTCGCCTTCACGGCGCTGCAGTCGCGTCTCTTCTTCCCGCTTACCGGCCTCCTCAACGTGCAGGTCGAGGTGACGAGCGCGCTCGCGCTGTTCGACCGGATCTTCGAGTACCTGGACCTGCCGCAGGAGATCGTCGACGCGCCGGACGCCGTGGCCCTCACGCCGGACGAGGTGCGCGGCGACGTCGCATTCCACGGCGTTCGGTTCCGGTACGAGCCAGGCCAGGAGTCGCCGACACTGGACGACATCACGCTCACCGCGCGGCCCGGCCAGCTCGTGGCGCTCGTAGGCGCGTCCGGCGCGGGCAAGACCACCCTCACCTACTTGATCCCGCGCCTGTACGACGTGGAGGCCGGCTGCGTGACGATCGACGGCGTGGACGTGCGTCAGATCCGACTGGACTCGCTCGGCAGCCTGGTCGGCGTTGTGACGCAGGAGACCTACCTCGTCCACGATACGATCCGCGCCAATTTGCAGTACGGCAGGCCGGACGCGACGGAGCCGGAGCTGATCGCGGCGGCGCGGGCGGCCGCGATCCACGATCATATTGCGTCGCTGCCGGAGGGGTACGATACGGTGGTGGGGGAGCGGGGATACAAGCTCTCCGGCGGCGAGAAGCAGCGGATCGCGATCGCCCGCGCCATCCTGAAGAATCCGCGCATCCTGATTCTCGATGAGGCGACTTCGGCGCTCGATACGCACTCCGAGCGGCTCATTCAGGCGGCGCTGGAGCCGCTCATGCACGGCAGAACGACCTTCGCGATCGCGCACCGGCTCTCGACGATCCTGTCCGCCGACCTGATCCTCGTGATGAGCGAGGGGCGTATCGTGGAGCGCGGCACGCACGATGAGCTGGTGGCGCGGGACGGCGTCTACGCGCGGCTCTATGCCGTCCAGTTTGAAGACACCGATGACGGGCCCGACCGTTAGAAATGGATGATGTGGAGGGCGAAGAGTATCGCGATGATCACGGCGATGAGAGCGACGATTGAGATTGCGATGACCGGGTAGTTCGGCCCGACCGGCTTGTACCGCTCCTCGATCGGAACTTTTGGCTCCGGCCTGCTCCTCTGCGCGAGCTGCGGCCCTGCCGCCTCCGCCGCACCCGATTGGGGGTCCAGATAGACCTCGCGGCCCGCCGCTGCATCGGTGGATGGCTCCGGGGCGGGAGCGCCAAGTAGCTTGTCGCACTGCCAGCAGCGATCGCTTTCCGTAACGTCCTGGTTCACCGCTTTGCAGTGCGGGCACGTAATCTTCGCCATCCGGTCCTCTCTGCGTCGATCTGCGCCCGTGTCTTAGCCACCGATTTGCAGTCGCGGGCGGCCACAGCGTCCGCTTTTCGGCGGTTGGACGGGGAGTGGCCGCGCCGCAATCCCCCGCGAGCACAGGTGCGGCGCATCGTCCGATTGGGCGCTTCGGAGACTATTATGACAGCAACGCCGATCAACCGCATAATCATCGCCGTGCTGGACGGCGTGGGAGCAGGCGAGCTGCCGGACGCGGCGCAGTATGGCGACGTGGGAAGCAACACGCTCGCGCACACCGCCGGGGCCGTCGGCGGCCTGCGCCTGCCGGCGATGGCGCGCCTGGGCTTGGGCAACGTCATCCCGATTCTGGGTGTCCCGCCGGCTGGGAAACCACGCGGCGGCTTCGGGAAGATGCGAGAGGCCTCGCCGGGCAAGGATACCATCACCGGGCACTGGGAGATGGCGGGCGTGGTGCTGCCGCGGCCGTTCCCGACCTACCCGCACGGCTTCCCGGCGGACGTGATCGCGGAGTTCGAGCGGAGGATCGGGCTTCGGACGCTCGGCAACTACGCCGCGTCCGGCACGGTGATCATCCAGCAGCTCGGGGCGGAGCACGTGCGCACGGGCTGGCCGATCGTCTACACCTCGGCCGACAGCGTGTTCCAAATCGCCATGCACGAAGCGGTCATCCCGATCGAGCGGCAGTACGACATCTGCGAGACCGCCCGGGGGCTGCTGACAGGCGAGCACGCGGTGGGCAGGGTGATCTGCCGGCCGTTCGAGGGCGCGGAGGGGAGCTACCGCAGGACGGAGCGGCGGAAGGACTACCCGGTCCCGCCGCCGCCCACCGTGCTGGACGCGCTGACCGGGGCGAGCCGGCAGGTACACGCGATCGGCAAGATCTACGAGATATTCGCCGGGCGCGGAATCTCCTCGTGGGACCATACGACCAACAACGCGGCGCACACGGACGCCTTACTGAGGGCCGTCCAGCGCTCCGACGCGAGCCTGGTATTCGCCAACCTGGAGGATTTCG
>DATGJU010000478.1:0-10017 GCA_035295045.1 Chthonomonadaceae bacterium | reverse complement strand
ACATTCCTCCGACATACCAGGCGGTTCCCTTCCTGCGCGCGGTGACCAGCAGCTCGCCCACATCGCCGGTCAGGACTCGCGTCTCGTCCCAATAGGTCGGCACGGCCTCCAGGAAGTCGAACCCCGGCTGGCCCTCATAGGCGGCCGGGTAGTCCGCGACCATCGGAATGGGATTGGCGAAGCAGACGTACATGGCGAGGCCGAAGCAGCGCGTCCCGAGCACGTTCGGCGCGACGTTGTGCGGCGTGAACTCCGCGCGCGTCACGGCGCGGAAGCCGCCAGCGTGGTAGTCCATCGGGCCGGCGATCAGGCGGGTGAACGTGAGCAGCAGCGTATGCTCGGGCGTGCAGCGGTCGCCCCACTTCATATACTCCAGGTTCAGCGCGCCCTCGTGGTTCATCAGGTTGGGATAGGTGCGCTGCATGCCGGTCGGCTTCCAGACGCCGTGGAAATGGATCGCGATATGGTGGCGCGCAGCCGCCTGCAAAATCTCCTCGGCGAACTCGACGGTCTCCTGGTCGTCGTGATCGAAGAAGTCGACCATCATGCCGCTCCAGCCCATCTTCTCGAAGGCCGCGAACGCCGCCTCGACCCTGCCCCGCAGCGCGCCCTGGTGAACCCAGGTCCAGAGGCGCACGCCCTTCGACTCAGCGTAGCTCCGGATGCCCGCGAGATCGAGATCATCGCGCACGCGCGTCACGTCCGTATCGGGTCCGGGCACGACGCCCGTATTGGACTGATGGTACCAGGGCGTCACCGTCTCATCCGCGACAACCGAATGGAAAGCGATGCCGCTTCGCGCGCAGAAGTCGATGTACCGTTTCGCCATGGCGACCGAGAGGATGGGCTCGCCGCGTTTGCCGTAGTATACGTCGCCGTTCCACCAGGAGAAGGTGATCTTGCCCGGCTTGATCCAGGTGGAATCCTTGAACGCCGGCGGATCGTTCAGGCAGTAGAGCGTGTTCGACTCGAGGAGCGCGCCGGGCCGCGCGGCGACCAGCGCGACCCGCCAGGGCGTCGCCATCGGCAGCGGGCGAACAACCTTCGGCCCATTTGCGGGACCGTCGTCGCGCGGTGTCAGGCGGCACTCCAGATCACAGGCGCCGGGCCTGTCGGCGCGCATCAGCGCCATGCCCGCGTAGCGCCGCAGCGCGGCCTCCGTGATCGCGAGATACGTGCCGTCCGGCCACCCGAATGTCGCGGGCATATCGACCAACACACCCGGTTTGATCTCGTCGGCGGCGGAGGTCGATACTTCGTGCTCGTGGGAAGTACGGTAGTTCTCGAGATACTGCACGTAGCCGGCGGGGTTTCCCACAGGCGAGAACGAGGTCCTCTCGTCCGTGATCGTAATGCGGCCCATGCCGCGCTGCCTGGGAACCTCGTAGCGCAAGGCGACCGCATCGTCGAAGCAGCGGAACTCGACCACGGTCCGAATCCCGGCCGGGTTTGCCAGCATCATGCGAAGCGACTGGTACCGGTTCGCCGCACGGCTCGCCTTGCCGAACAGGACCGGTATGCGCCGATCGACGCTGAGCATGCTGGCCGAGACGACGCGCGCCCCGTGCAGGAGCTCGCCGTGCGTGGATGTCTCCAGGCCGAGCCGGCAATCGCCAAGGAGCGGGCGGCCGTGGAAGCTCGCCCGCCATCGCGGAACGCCGGCGGACGCCGGCGCCGGAGCCTCGAAGTTGACGACGATCTTTCCGTCCGGCGACGCGACGGACAGCGGTCCCGCCGGCGAAATCTTTTCGGCCGCGGCGGCGCGCGATTGCGTAACGACGTGTACGGCCAGATTCACCGCGATCGCGACGACGCATTGCAGTGCAATGTCAGCGGCCGTAATCTCCATCTTTCCGTTAGACCTCTTCACGGATCTCCCACTCAGGTGACGACCTGTCGTGTCGGCGAGCCGGGCACGCGAAGGGGCGGTCGCTGCCCGCTTCTTGCTGGAAATCGCGCGCCGCCGCTATCCTGGTCCGCCAGTCCCAATGCTCGCGCGTCGGCGGGTCCCTGGGGTATTATTACGATATGCACGTTCCGCTCGATCTGGTCTTCGCTCGCCAATGCCGCCCGCCGCTCCCGGCGCCCGGAGTGGCCGCGCCTCAGGCGCGCCCGCGCATGGGCGGCGTGCCTCCCTCGCCGCGCGACCCCACGCTTCGCGTATAACGGCTCTCTCAGGATACCCTGTTCGGCCGCTTACGGGCGCGGGGACGCGAGACGTCTGCGCCCGCGACGGTCCGGCCGACCGCGCGCCTTGCGCGGGCCGCTCGGTCCGGCGCTCCCCGGGTGACCAGACCGCACGCGCTCGCCAGGCAGGTGATCCCCGATTGTCCTGGCACGTTCGGCAGCCGCGCGACGGTGCGCCGGCGCAGCTTCAACCAGGAGCGCGCCGCGCACGGCGGCAGATCCTTCCACGCTCGCGCAAAGGCGGCGCCCCGCGCACGGGCGCGCAATGAGGCGTGCGATCATCGCGAGGTTATGAGATGGCCCTCAATATCGAGCGAGTCGAGCTGCTGCTCCTCGTGGCCGCTTTCGTGGCGATGACGGTCCGGCGATTACGAATGCCTTACACGGTCGGGCTCGTCGCGGCGGGGCTGATGCTCGCCCTTTTCCCGGCGCTCGGCCGTCTGACCCTGACCCGCGAGCTGGTATTCAAGGTTTTTCTGCCGCCGCTCATCTTTGAGGCAGCGATCCAGATGGAGTGGCCCAAGCTGCGCCGCGACCTGCCCGTCACATTAGTGCTGGCGACGGCGGGCGTACTCGTTGCCGCGGGCATCACGGCCGCGGGCGTTCGGTATCTTCTTCACTGGGATTGGCCGGCGGCGATCCTATTTGCCGCGATGATCTCCGCCACCGATCCTGCATCCGTCATCGCAACATTCAAGGACGCCGGCGTAACGGGCCGCGTCCGAATGCTCGTCGAAGCGGAGAGCCTGTTCAACGATGGCACGGCTGCCGTGCTATTCTCCGTGGCGCTGGCCGCGACGGCGGGCGCCGGCCTGATGGCGCAGCAGATCGCGGGGGCATTCCTGCTCTCGTTCGCCGGAGGATGTGTTTGCGGGGGGGTGATCGCCTTCGTCCTGATTCGGATCGTCGGCCATACGGACGATCACCTCATCGAGATCACGTTCAGCACCATCGCGGCCTACGGATCGTTCCTCATCGCGGAGCACTTCCGGCTCTCCGGCGTCATGGCGACGCTGACGGCGGGAATTCTCTTCGGCAACTATGGCGGAGTGACGGCCGGGCCGGGCGCCATCACGGAGCGGGGCCGCGAGACGGTTCTCTCCTTCTGGGAGTACGCCGCGTTTGTCGCGAATTCGCTGATATTTCTGCTCATCGGCGTCCAGATGACCCACCAGCGATTTGCGGCGGCGTGGCTTCCCCTCCTCGTGGTCATCGCAATCGTCCAGGTGTCGCGCGCGGTGACGGTTTACGGCTGCTGCCTTCCCTTCGCGCGCTCCCAACTGAGGGTGGCGCCGCGCGAGCAGCACATCCTGTTCTGGGGCGGGCTGCGGGGAGCGCTGGCGCTGGCGCTGCTCTACGGCGTGCCGCCCACCGTCCACGAGCGCGGCTTGATCGTTACAAGCGTGTTCGGCATCGTCGCCTTTTCCGTCATCGTGCAGGGCTTAACGATGCCGCTCCTGCTCAAGCGCCTGGGCATGGTTGTCCCCGGCGGCGCAGCGGGTATCCTTGACGGGGAAAGGAACGCCGATGGAACCAGTCGCTGACGGCGAACAGTCGACGGTCGCGCAGGAGACCGCGCAATCGCAGGCGAAGTCGGAGATCCAGGAGTACCTGCACGTCCGCACGCAGCGGCGGCGCCTCTTTCCGCGCGCGGCACTGGTCGGCATGGTCGCCGGCCTCGTCGCGGTCCTGTTCCGAGCGCTGCTCTCCGCCGGGGACACGGCGCGCAATGCACTGATCCACTGGGCACACCACTATCCTACGTTTGGCTGGCTGTTTCCGGTCCTGTTCAGCGCGGTCGGCGCGCTCCTCTCGGTGCTGATGGTTCGCCGGATCGCGCCGGAGGCCGCGGGCAGCGGAATCCCACACCTGGAGGCGGTGCTGCACCGCATGCGCGAGCTGGACTGGCGGCGCGTACTGCCGGTGAAGCTGGTCGGCGGCACGCTTGCAATCGGCGGCGGCCTCGCGCTCGGCCGCGAGGGCCCGACGGTGCAGATGGGCGCCGCGGCGGGCGCGGCCGTCGCAGACTGGCTGCGCGCCGGCTCCCGGGACCGGCTGACGCTCATCGCGGCGGGCGCGGGCGCGGGCCTCACCGCCGCGTTCAACGCGCCTCTGGCCGGCGTCATCTTCGTGCTGGAAGAGGTGCAGAAGGACTTCCGGCAGGCGGTATTCGGCTCCGTCTTCATCGCGGCGGCCGTTTCCGACGTGGTAGCGCGGTTCGCGTCCGGGCAGCTGCCGGTCTTTCGCGTCCCGAGCTATCCGGTGCCGTCGCTTCTCGCGCTCCCGGCGTTCGCGGCGCTGGGCGTGCCTGCGGGACTCCTCGGCGTCGTCTATAACCGGAGCCTCATCGGCACTATGAACCTTTTCGCGGCCGTGCCGAAACGATTCGCCGTTGCGGCGGCCGCTGCGGTCGGGGCCGGCGTGGGGCTGGTCGCCTGGTTTGCGCCGTCGGCGGTCGGCGGGGGCCATTCGCTGGCGGAAACATTTCTCGACGGCCATGCGGCTCTGGCGGCGATCCCGGTCTGGTTCCTCGCGCGCTTCGTCCTATCCATGGGGAGCTACGGTTCGGGCGCCCCCGGAGGCATCTTCGCGCCGCTGCTCGTGCTCGGTGCGCTGATCGGACTCGGCGTCGGCGAGGCGACGCACCTGATGTTCCCGCACCTGGTACCTATCCCCGCGATCTTCGCCGTCGTCGGCATGGCAGCCTATTTTACGGCCATTGTCCGCGCGCCGCTGACGGGGATCGTGCTCATCATCGAGATGACGGGGAACTACGCGCAGATGCTTCCGCTCGTGGTCGCATGCTTCTGCGCCTACGTGGTCGCCGAGGGGCTGGGCCAGCTGCCGATCTACGAAAACCTGCTGGAGCGGGACCTGCTGCGCGGCGGGGCGCCGCCCGACCCGAAGGAGCCGCTGGTGGTGGAGATGGAGGTCGAGCCGGGAGCGCCATTCGACGGCCTGGAGGTGCGGCAGCTTGGTCTGCCGGCCGGATGCATCCTGGTGAGCTGCCGCAGCGACGGCCGGGAGTGCATACCGACCGCCGGCACGCGCCTGGAGGCGCACATGCGCATCACGGCGATGATCGGGCCGGAGGCCAAAGCCGGCCTGCCCGCACTGCGGCACGGCTGCGAGTCGGAGGTGTGAAGCGCTGCCGGCGTCGGATTCCGCGCCCACCAGCCCAACTGGTCGCCACGGCGACGGCCAACGGCGGCAGCAGGCCGCACTCACGCTGGCGCCCTGCCTCGCCGAACTTCGATGTGTCAACGGCCGGCGCCCCCTGCCCCGAACGCGGTTCTGCGGGATCCTACTTGCGCTCCTTGCTATCGTTAAGCGTTTTATCGACCTCCGTCTTGATCTTATCTTCCAGCTGCTTGAGCTGAGCCTTCTGCTCCGGACTCAGGTTCTTTCCAAGGTCAATCATGTCAGGCACGCCGACAGTCTGCCGCAGTCTGGCGGATCTGGCCGCGGAGCTCTTGACGGGAATCTTGAATCTCCAGGAGGCGCCGGGCTTCAGCGCGCCCGAGTATCCGCCGTCGACCGTCGAGATACGCGATCCGGCCTTGTCGAGCAGATCGAACTGTACGTGGACCGTGCTGTAGGTATTGGTGGCGGAGCTGTTCTTGAGGGCGCCAACCACGAAGCGATGCCCGTGGTCGGAGGCCAACCTGTAGCTCACGACCTTCAGATCGATCGGCGCCTGCTTCGCCCTGGTCTTGATCGTATCGATCGCCTGCGTCGTCGACCGGTAGACAAAGAACACGACGCAGACGACGGCAATCATCGCGAGGCAGCTGCACGCGCCACACGCCGCACGGAGGATGCGGCAAGGTGAAACGCCATAGCGGAACATCGCTGTGTACCCCGTTGTCACGCTCCAGATGGAGGCGTGACCGTTCTAGAGCAGCTTTGAACAGAACCATTCGAGATTGGTCTGCATCGCTTTGAGGAGCATCTTGGGCTCGGTGATGCCGTGTGGCTGGCGCGGAAAGACGATCATCCTGGTCTCAACACCCTGGCGACGGAGGGCGTTGAAATACTCGTATCCCTGAGAGATGGGAACGCGCACGTCCGCGTCGCCGTGCTGGATCAGCGCGGGCGTCGTGACGCCCTTGGCCTGGAACACCGGCGAATGGCCGATGTAGGTCTGAGGATCGTCCCAGAACTCCCCGCCGAAATAGTCCGGCACAAAGCTCGGGATATCTGCCGTCCCGTTGAAGCTCGCAAGGTTCGTGACTGCCGCGCCGATTGAGGCCGCCTTGAACCGGTTCGTCTGCGTGATGACCCATGAGGTCATGAATCCGCCGTAGCTCCATCCCATGACGCCCATGCGACTCTCGTCCGCGATCCCCTTCTCGATCACCCGGTCGACGCCGCGCATCAGGTCCTCGAAGTCGCGCCCGCCCCAGTCCTTAAAGTTCGCGACGCGGAAATCGCCGCCGTAGCCGGACGAGCCGCGCGGGTTCGGCCGGAGGACCGCGAATCCGCGCTCGGCGAACGAGGCGATCGGATAGTGCGAGGGCACGCCGGGAAACGTCTCGGTGAAGACGCCGGATGGCCCGCCGTGAAACACCAGCAGCAGTGGAACTCGGCTGCCGGCCTGGTATCCCGGAGGGAAGGTGAGCAGCCCCTCGATCTCCTGCCCCGCCGCGCCGGTCCAGCGGATGGTCTCTGTCTTGCCGAGCGGCACGCCGCACAGCCCATCGTTCACGCGGCTGATCTGCGCGGGCGCCAAGTCGGCCAGCGGCGTGGCGAAGGCCTCCGAGGGCCGCTCCGTCGTCTGCCGCGCGAAACCGACCCAGGTGCGCCTCGCGTTCAGGTTGTAGTCGGCGTTCGCGCCTCCCGTGTAAAGCGTCTCGACACCGTCCGAGGCGACCGACGCGCGGTAGAGCCGCGTCGTGGTCCGGTAGGATTCCTGGAAGAGCACGGAGCCGCCATCCGGGCTCCAGCCGATGAGCGCCGGCGTCTCGTCGAAGCTCGTGCCGAGGCGCCGTTCCTCGCCGCCGGCCGCGGGAACTACCGCCAGGACGGAGCGGAGGGCCCAGCGAGGCGGATCCGTGGCGCGCGCGAATGCGACCGTCTGGCCGTCCGGCGCGTAGTGCGGCCGGAAGGACGCGCCCGGCCCCTCGATTAGCGGCCGCACCTCGGCCGACTCGACATCCACGATCGCGAGCTGGCTGGTGAGCCAGATATCGGCCGACGGGCCTTCGGTGTGGTCGAAGACGATCTCGCGGCCGTCCGGCGACCAGTCGAAGAAGCCCACCTGGCGGTCCGCTTTCGTGAGCAGCCGCGGCTCGCGCTTATCGTCCGCGTCCTTCTCCAGCGGGACCAGGTAGAGCCGGTTGTACTTTTGCGCCTCCTCCTTCCAGCTCCAGTCGTCTTTGGCCTTCTTGCGGGCCTCCTCATCCTCGGTGGGCGCGTCCTGGATAATCACCGCTAGGCGCGTTCCATCCGGCGACCAGCGGTAGTCGCCCGCGTCGGACTTGCCGTCCGTCAGAGGCTCCGGCTCGCCGCCCGCAAGGCGCATCACATAGAGGCGGCTCTTCTCCTCGCGCTTCGACGTGAACGCGAGCATCGACCCGTCCGGCGACCAGCGCGCGTTGTCCGACGACTTCTCGCCAAACGTGACCTGCCGCGCGCCGCGGCCGTCCGTATCGGCGAGCCAGATTTGCGTCACCTGGTCGGACTGCTCGTCGCCCATCGCGAAGGTCGTCACGGGGAACGCGGCGCGCGTCCCGTCCGGCGACACGCGCGCCGCGCCGACCGGCTTCAGCGTCATGCTTCGCTCAGGCGTCCAGCCTTCGCGCACTTGTGGCTGCATAGTGTGTTTCCTTGCTGCGTGGAATATGGTGGGTTGGTTGGTCAGTTTCGATGGGTCGTATCCGTCTTGTAGGTCAAATAGGTCCTATAGAACCGACGGGATCGATGCCACGATGCGCCGGCTGGCGCTCATGGCGCTTTGCGCTGCTCAGTGCCCCGTCATTCTCCGCTGGCAATGGTTGCACGTCAGCCGCGCTTTTGCAATGGATTGTTCACTTCGCTTACCTGGAGAAAGATCAGGCCGGCGATCAAGAGGAGGATGCCGGCGATGGTGATCACGGTGCCGGTCGCCTCCTTGATGTACGCCGCGGTGGGGTCGGCGCTGCCGAGCGAGGACTCCGCGCCGACCAGAAGTATTTTCCGGATGCTGGAGATGATGCCGACGACGAGGAACTCCTTCATGATCGCCTGGATGTTGTGTGTCTTCAGGTAAGTTATGATCGTCTTCAGCAGCTCCAGCACAATGACCACGAAGAGAAGTGTGCTGAGCAGCTCCAGGCTGCGGTGCAGAAAGAGGCTCGCGCCGCGGTCAGCCTCTTCCGGACCGGCCTGGCGCTCTAACTCGACGGCCCGGTGTTCCGGCGATGCGGCGCCGGGCTCGGTGGGCGCCGTGCGCGGCGCGGGCGCCTCCACGGCGTGCGGCGACTGGACGACGAGCGGCATCTGCCGGACGAGCAGGAGACTCGCGTACACGAGGACGCTGCCGGCCAAAATGATGAAGAATATCGCGACGACAACGTGCGCGATGTTATCCAGCGCCTCGAGTAGGTTTAGCACCAGCGGCGACACACCGGTGTGCTGCGCGCCGCGCTCCTCGATATCATGCGATTCAGCCAAGGGCTTCCCCCAGTCGGTTGTGGTGGTCCGTTCGCCTTAGTGTACCTAATGGCGGCACGAACCGAGCGGTACCGTCAGCCCGGATAAGGTATCATTCGTAAGTGAGAGGAGTTTGCCATGGCCGAGCGGATTCAATTCAGCGACGATCACTCCACCTGGACCATAGAACGGTCGGACGAGCCGGGCCAGCCGCCAATCCGGATGGTGCGCAAGGGCCAAGGCATCGAGAACATGGACCGCGACTTCGACGTCGCATATTGGCAAGCGCTTGGTTCCGACGCCATTTCCAGAGCTGCGTGGGAGCTCGTCGAGCTGTATCTGATCACCAAGGGACGCGCGGATGACATCAGACTTCGCCGACATGTTGGTGGCTTTAAACGCATTCGACGCAAGGTATCTCATCGTCGCGGGGTACGCGGTAATGAGCTACACGGAGCCCCGATTCACGAAGGACCTTGACGTTTGGGTCGCAACGGACGAAGAGAACGCCGAGCGTACGTTTCGCGCGCTAGCGCATTTCGGAGCGCCCATAACAGGCTACACGGCCTCAGACTTTATGGATACAGGATCATGGTTTCAGGTTGGTGTCCCGCCTGTCCGGATCGATATACTGATGTCAATTACCGGAGTTGAGTTTGAAGCTGCGTGGCCTCGGCGCGTCGAGGGTACGTTCCACGGGGTTCCGGCGCATTTCATTTCGCGTGAAGATCTCATTGCGGCCAAACGCGCGTCTGGACGACCTCAGGACAAACGAGACATCAAGCAGCTTCTAAAGCCCCCGCGGTCGCTGGGCTTGTAGCGGCTGTCCGGCTGTCGCACACGGCACCCCGGATGCCCCCTGATGGAGCAAGAGGAGATAACGTTGCGCATTCTCACAGGCGGCGTGATGCACGAGACGAGCACGTTCGCGTCCGACATCACGACAATCAGGAACTTCGAGGCGGGCAAGGGCATCGTCCGTGGGGCCGCAATGCTGGAGCTCTTCCGTGGGGCGAACTTCTGCGGCGGCGGCTTCCTTGAGGGCGCCGAGCGGCACGGCTTCACGTTCGTGCCCGTGCTCTGGACGTTCGCGACCCCGAGCGGCCTGATCGAGCGCGCCGCCTACGACGCGCTCAAGGCGGAGTTTCTCACCGGGGTCGAGCGCGAGAAGGCGAACGGCTTCGACGGCATCCTGCT